>DAOLFI010000476.1:0-3720 GCA_035326385.1 Niabella sp. | reverse complement strand
TATTTTATCGGCTGTGTACACGTATTGCCAGCCGTTTCCGTTGGTCCCTGTCTGAGGGGTCCACAAATTCATACCCCACGGCAAACCTATTGCAGGATAAGTATTACCATTAGATAGGCTTACTTTGGAATCAGTGCCCATTAAAGGATTTACATAGTCGACCAGGTTAGCGTACGCCGGCTGATTTAGTTGTGCTGATATTGTGAAAGAAAGCGAGGTTATGGCTACCAGCAATGACATCAATTTAATCATGATAAAGGAGATTGTTTTGTAATAGCTAAAAATAGCTAAAAGTTTTTTTCATTTTGCCTAATAAATAATGAAGCGATTGTTAATGGATACTTAATACTTATTTACTTTTTCAGCAATAGCCATTCGCTTAATTGCATATCAGCACTGCCGGCAGTGGCTGTTACGCGCAGCCTGTAATATTTATAGGGAACCGTGTTGTTAAAATCAAATATACTGATATCGTTTCTGTACGTGAAAACCTGATTAGTGCTTGTGTCCAGCAGGGTCCAGTCAGCCTTGTCCTGCGAACCTTCCACTACCCATGATCTGGGATCTCGATCAGGAGCGTCATTACCTGAAGTAAGGATATAAGCGTTGGCAACGGTGGGAGCTGGCAGCGTTTGTAGTGCATAAAAGCCGGAAGGAAAACCTTTTACAAAAAACTTGGTGTTATTGTCCCTATCAATTAATCTGAACGACCCTTCGATACTATTAGGGCCACCTTCATTTTCTTTGTTAACTTCTACTGATGCGCCCTGAGAGAGATTTGTTCCATAAGTAGGATCGGTAGTATAAGTAATTCCCGGAAAATCGGCTTTTGCTTTTTCAAATTGTGGTTGCCAGTTGGCGCTGTTCCTGTCTTTGGCACCAAAAGCCATTTGTGCTCTGAAGGAAAGGTCCACGCCGGCAGCGCCGCTCCAGAAATGGACGAACTCGCCTAAGTTCATATCTCTTGTGTAGGCGCGGATACCCTCGCTGTTGTAACCTTTGGGGAAATGAGCCGACAGCAGCTCAAAATATTTATTCAATACTTTTACTTTACCATATTGATCATAAATAGGGAAGAACCAGTTCCTGAACCATGCCGTATTTGCTCTGGGGTACGAGTCAGTACCCGCCATCCATTCATTGTACACCCTGTTTTTTATTGCAGTTCTGCCGAGGTGGTCATACAGGTCATACACAAAAATTTCGGCCCATTTACTGTCGCCCCATATACCGAAAGCCGGGGATTCCCGTATGCCTTTAGAAGCGCCTTCCACTATGTGCGATATTTCATGAATAATAGTGGTCAGCTCCCAATCGGATTGCTTTTCCCAGGCATCAGCTCCGGAGCCAATATCAATAACGTTTCGGAAATCATGCCTCGGCGCAAGATAAGTGCCGGGGTGGCCGCCGCCATATTTGTTGGTATGAAAAATAGCAAATAAACGGTTGTTAGTATCTTTTTCACCAAACTTTCCGTATTCATTTTTGGTATAAGTCCATACACTGTCAGTAAAACTATATATCCACGTGCTTTTGGAACGGTTTACATCATCATCATAATAGACTGCAATATTATCGTTGAAGTATGTCCGTTTAACGAGCTGCCGATGATCAAACCAATGCTCCTGCCAGGTATAGGGTGGATATTTAGAGCTGTCTATGGTGGCAGGTGGCGGCCCGGGCGGTTCTGGCGTAGAAGCAGTGCCTGTATTTTTTTTGTTGCAGCTTATTGTAAGCACCTCCATGCTTATCATTGTAACCAATAAGATCAATTTCTTTTTTACCATAGCAAAAGGTTTAAAAAGCATAGCCGGTGTATCAATTTTACTCTACACCGGCTATTGCTTATAAATATTAATGACACTCTAATTTAATGTCAATAAAAATTGAAATTTCAGGAGGAGAAAGAGCTTATAAGGTTTAAACCCTATAAGCATTTCTGATTCAAAAAATTAGTAAAATGTGATAACCCTCCATTCGGCTAATTGGAAAAGGCCTCCAATGGGATTACCATTCAAAGCGTCTATATGCAAGCGGTAGTATTTATACGGAGTAGTATTTTCAAACTCAAAAAATCTGGTTTGCTTTCTTATTGCAAATCCCTCATTTCCCCTGCTATCCAATAATTCCCAGTTTGTACCATTGTTAGAACCCATAATCCGCCAATTCTTAGGATCGCGTTCACTTGCATCGTTTCCTGATGTAAGGGTGTATGCGTTAACGATTTTAGCTTCAGTAAACTCCAACTGGGCCCAGAAATTAGCGGGGAATACATGCAGCAGGAATTTGGTATCAATGCTTCCGTCCACTAACTTGGGTGAACCTTCTCCGTGGCCGGAGCCATCCCTGTGTTCCTGCGATACGGTCAATTTTGTCAGGTCTGTAATATCAGTCTCCCTGCGCACTATATTCTCTAACCTGAAATAGGTGATTGCCAGGTTGCTGCTGACTTTAGACCCGGAGGGCGCGTCCATCTTAATAGGAAGCATATACTTTTTGCTTCTGTCCAGCCCGCTGGTTATAATAGCAATGGTCAGGGGAACAGAGGTTGTCTTTCCTGTTTTAATAACCGATGTAAGACCTTGTATAGTGTAAGCGCTCTCTGGTAAAGGAAGATATTCTGTCTCATTCTCTTGGTTGAAGGCATTGATCAGGTCTTTCTGAACGGTAAAAGAAACCGGTATGTCGTTGCCAGGATAACCAAGCCCGCTGTAGGCGGCGCCAAACGCTATGGTTTGAGCTGTGTCTGCCAGGAAAAGTGTAAACTTCGCTTTTTCTTCTACGGCGGTGGCCATGTATAAAGTGCCTTCATTTTCCAGTGTAATTTTATCTGGTTTGTTGCAGGCGCTCATAAGTGCGCAGGTAACTATAGTAATAAGGCTTATATTTTTTATGCTTATCATTTTTTGTAAATTTTAAAGTTATGCCGTTTTTACCATCCTGTGTTTTGTTTCAGGAGGTCATTTTTCAGTACTTCATTGTTGGGAATAGGCCATAAATAATCCCGCGGCAAAAATTTTCTTACTTCGAGTAATGTTTTTTCATAAAACGCATCGCCATTAGCCTGCAGGTTCATACCATAAAAATTGCCGGAATTGGTTTGCGCTGCTATTTTCCATCTGCGTGTGTCGAAATAGCGAACGCTTTCAAAGGCCAGCTCCACTCTTCTTTCCATACGGATGGCCTGCCTTACGGCTTCCTGCCCTACAGGAGCGGCCAGTTGTTCGCTTCCGTATTCGGGTATGCCGGCCCTCTTTCTTATAAGGTTTACATATCTTAATATATCCGGATTATCGGGGGCATACTCGTTCAGCGCTTCAGCATAGTTTAGATATATATTGGCGAGGCGCAGCAGCGAAGAGGCCCTGTCGCCACCCGAACCAGTGATACTTTTACGAACGACATAGCCAGTGGGTGTTACATCGGACAGACTCTGAATGCGTCCGGAGTTACCGCTATACTCCATAATGGTGATTACCTCCGTGCTTGTAGGCTGGCTCAGCCAAAAGCTGCGGTTATAAGTTACGCCTACATAAAAGCGTGGTTCCCTGCCTGTCCATTGGTTAAAGGTGCTCCTGGCTTTTGTGTCAAATGGCGCCTGGAAATTGCTAAAGCCTGAGGCGACGTATTCTGATCCGGGATCCGTGATGGGCTTTCCGTTGGCCATAAAATAAGCGTCTACCATTGTTTGTGTTACACCGTGGGCGCCGCCGCCCTGTA
>DAOLFI010000475.1:0-3736 GCA_035326385.1 Niabella sp. | reverse complement strand
ATTTATACAGGATGCCTGGCCCAGGGAGCCTACTACATCACATCAAGCGGCGAAGCTGCCATTATAGACCCTTTGCGCGAAACACAACCTTACCTTGACAGGCTGGCGAAAGACAATGCCCGGCTTACCTATATCTTTGAGACCCACTTTCATGCAGATTTTGTAAGTGGTCATATAGACCTGGCTAAGAAAACCGGCGCGCTTATCGTTTACGGGCCTACAGCCAATCCCGAGTTTGATGCCGTTGTAGCCAAAGACAACCAGGTATTTGAAATAGGTAATATAAAAATCAAAGTAATACATACACCAGGGCATACCATGGAAAGCTCCTGCTTTTTGCTGATAGATGAAGCAGGAAAAGAAACCGCTTTATTCAGTGGTGACACACTTTTCCTGGGCGATGTAGGGCGACCCGATCTGGCCCAGAAAGCGGCCAACTTAACTCAGGAAGAATTAGCCGGGTTATTATACGACAGCCTTTACAACAAAATTCTGCCGCTGCCCGATGACATTACCGTATATCCTGCCCACGGCGCAGGATCGGCCTGTGGGAAGAATATGATGAAAGAAACAGTGGACAGCCTGGGCAATCAGAAAAAGATGAACTATGCACTGAACCAGCCGGATAAAGCCTCTTTTATAAAAGCTGTTACGGACGGGTTGCTGCCGCCGCCTGCTTATTTTGGGATGAATGTGGCCATGAATAAAAAAGGGTACGAAAGCTTTGACGAAGTATTAAGCCAGGGCATGAAAGCACTTTCTGTAGAAGAATTTGAGGCTGCCGCAGAAGCTACAGGTGCCCTGATACTGGATACCAGGAATAGCTCAGATTTTAGTAAGGGCTTTATTCCCCAGTCTATAAATATCGGGCTGGCCGGGGATTTTGCACCCTGGGTAGGAGCTTTGATCATTGATGTAAAACAGCCCGTTTTATTAGTTACTGATGCAGGAAACGAAGAAGAAGCCGTTACCAGGTTAAGCCGCGTAGGTTTCGACAATGTTGTAGGGCATTTACAGGGTGGCTTTGAAGCCTGGCGGAAAGCCGGCAGGGAAGCTGACCAGGTAGAACGCATTAGTGCCGAACAGTTGGCAAAAGAAGTAAAAACCGGGGAAAGCAGGATCATTGATGTTCGAAAAGAAAATGAGTATGCCGCCGAGCATGTTGAAGGAGCTTACAGCAAACCGCTGGCCTACATTAATGACTGGATAAAAGATATCAATCCGAAGGAACATTTTTACCTGCATTGCGCCGGAGGGTACCGCAGCATGATAGCCGCCAGCATTTTACAGGCAAGAGGATACAGGAACTTTACTGAAGTGGAGGGCGGTTTTAAGGCTATTGCTGAAACCGATATAGCCAGAACCGACTATGTATGTCAAAGCAAAACACTATCATAACAGGGAGAAATACTTTTAAAAATTCGTTTTGCCGCAATAGCTTGGACTCCGGTCTGCTGCAATAAAAGCTTGTTTGTGTGCTCAATCACAGTTACATTTGCAGAAATTTAAATTTCAAACTATGGGAAGAGGCGATAAAAAAACCGCAAAGGGAAAACGTTTTAAAGGGTCTTTTGGCAAAAGCCGCCCTGCAATTTCTCCTGAGGTAAAGAAAAAGCAGGCTGCCAAAAAAGAAGAGGCTGCCAAGTAACTTAATACCTTCGGAAAAAGCTTATATAACAGGAGCCTTCTAGCTCCTGTTTTTTATGCCTGTTTAAAAAGGCACAACAGTTCCTGGGCCTTAATTTCATTATCGGCTTCTTCAAGCGCCCTGTACAGCCTGATCAGCTCTGAAGGTGTAAGTATCAAATGCACATCCTGTGAGGGAGTAGCGAGCATAATGATTTTTGAATCCGGGTTAACATGGGAGTAGGACTGCAGCGCTTTATATTTTACCTGTTCGCAAAAAACATGGAAATCGGCTTCAATAAGGGTAAGCATGGTAGATACAAACGCTACCTGGTAGTGCCCGCATTGCCTGCAGCGCACCACATAACCATCTTCACCATAATAGAGGGATTGAAAATCGCAGGACATAAAAAAAATTTCCGGCAAAAATTATAATACCGCCCAAAATTCAACTGCCGTATCGGGAAAAACTTTTTACGAGATCGGGAAAAACTGGAAAAGTTAAAAGGTTGAAAGGTTTATAAGTCATTTTTTGTAAGATGCCACTGTCCTCCCTGGAGGAGGTGTCCGCCGCAGCGGACGGAGGGGAACAACTTTCCTGTTTAATTAACTAAAAGCATAAATATTGCTGATGTTGTAGCATAGTAACCAGCCGATTCCAGCGCTTTCCGATAGCCCCCTCAAGCGGGGGACATTTTTCTAACCGGTCCCAATTCCCTTTCAGTTGGTGTGTGATACAAGAGCCCTGTCCACGCGATAGCCTTCCACCCTATCAACTTAGCTTTATGGCGCCAATCGCTCTATTCTCCAGCTGTTATCATCCTGCAAAGTATATAATAACCTGTCGTGCAAACGGTTAGGACGCCCCTGCCAAAATTCTATTGAATAGGGCTTAACAAGATAACCGCCCCAGTAATCAGGTTTTTCTATTTTCTTCCCCTCTTCCATTTCAGCTAATACGGTGTCCAACTTTTTTTCCAGTTCTTCTCGGTTTTGCAGCACCCTGCTTTGCTGTGAGGCCCAGGCGCCTATCTGGCTTCCTACCGGGCGTGAAAAGAAATACTGCTCGCTTTCTTCCTTTGATATTTTCGAAACAGTACCGCTGACGCGTACCTGCCGCTCCAGTTCTTTCCAGAAAAATAACAGGCAGGCCCGGGGATTGGCGGCTAACTGCTGCCCTTTTGCACTTTCATAGTTGGTAAAAAAAGTAAATCCTTCGCCGGAGAAACCTTTTAGCAAAACGATTCGGGCATCGGGTGTGCCATCAGCAGAGGCCGTAGCCAGGGTCATGGCATTCACCTCTGTAAGCGCTGCAAGCAAAGCTTCGTCCCACCACTGCTGAAACTGGTCTATAGCATTTGATGAGACTTCTGCTTCCAGCAAGCTTTTCTGGCAATATTGTGTTCGTATATCAGCTATGGACATAAGAAATAATGAATTTTGAATAATGAACTTTTGAATAATCTTCTTAGCGTAAAAATTATCCAAAACCCATACAATAAACATGATTTACATTGCTACAAGCAATGATAATCATCAGCAAACCTACCAATCAGCCTGAAAATAGAGTGTCATGTCAATTAAATGATACCTGTCTCCCTGAAGCACAAATGATTGCGAATCAAATTCTTTAAAATGACAAGGCAATGATAAAATCTATGTCACGGTGAGCCTGACGAACCGAATCCTTCGGGCAAAATGTCCTTCGTCAAGCTCAGGACGACATTGATTTAAACTTCTTATCATTAACAGCTTGTCGAAGGGTGGGCCGTTATACCGATGGCTATCCGGGACACCATGACAAAATTTATTTGACCCAGTACTAACTTATCAGTGTACCTACATCCTCTCCCAATACCACTTTGCCCAGGTTGCCCTCTTTGTTCATATCAAAAACAATAATAGGAAGCTTGTTCTCCATGCATAGCGTAAAAGCGGTCATATCCATGATCCGCAGGTTGTTGCTGATACATTCCTGGTAGCTTACCGTTTTATAGCGGGTTGCAGAAAGGTCTTTTTCCGGATCAGCAGTGTACACTCCGTCTACGCGCGTGCCTTTTAAAATAACATCTGCCTTTATTTCTACGGCTCTTAATGAGCCGGCTGTATC
>DAOLFI010000474.1:0-3738 GCA_035326385.1 Niabella sp. | reverse complement strand
ATTTCCCAGCAGGTCTACCGAAACAGTAAACGCGGTTTCGTGCAATGCGGTATTGTTGGTTACCATCAGGTCGAGGCCCAGCTCATCGCAGCGTTCCTCGGGCAGGGGGGCGCAGATCAGGCCACGGCCATGGGTAGCCATGAAATTGATCAGTTGGGGCGTAATAGCTCCTGCGGCGGCAATAAAATCGCCTTCATTTTCACGGTCTTCATCATCTACCGCAATTACAAGCTTTCCTTCTCTGATAGCTTCAATAGCACTTTCTATTGAGTCGAGCATTTATTAAAAATTTTTGCAAAGTTAAATAATTTGGGGCTGTGAGCTGAGAAATATAGATCAGCCACGGTTCAGGTTGCCTCGTGGTTCCTTGCTTTATATTGACTCGTTCCTCATCGTCCTTCTCATCCCGCCGCCCTTGAGTTCCGGAATTATATTAATAACACTGATCCTGAACGATTGTTGTATTTTTAATTTTAACCAAAAAAAGAAAAGTGATTTTTAACCGGTTGTGCAAATACCTGTTTGTGATGTTGCCCCTGTTATGGGGTTGTGGCGGCGCCAATAATACCGATGACAACAACGGTTCATCTGATAATGATGTTCCTGTTATCAATTATTCGGTAACAGCTACCTATCCTCACGATACAACTATTTTTACAGAAGGACTCGTTTTTTACAAAGAAAAATTGTTTGAAAGTGGCGGCGCGCCGGAAGAGCTTCCTTTCACAAGGTCAGTGATTGGGTATTATGATTCGACTTTTAGGGTATTTACTCCCAGGGTGGAAATAGACCGGAAGCAATACTTTGGGGAAGGCATCACTTTTCTGCATAACAAATTGTATCAGCTTACTTACACCAATCAAAAAGGATTTGTGTATGATGCTGAAACTTTTAGAAAAACCGGTGAATTCAGCTATAAAAATAAAGAAGGCTGGGGGCTTACAACCGATGGGGAATATATTGTTATGAGTGATGGAACGGCCAATCTTACCTATCTGGAACCACAAACATTACAGCCGGTAAAGGTTTTGGAGGTTACAAAAAATGGAATGCCCTGTGATAGCCTTAATGAGCTGGAATTTATACAAGGCTATATATATGCCAATGTGTGGACAACAAATGATATTGTAAAAATTGATACGGCCACAGGACATGTAGTAGGTAAAATGGATCTGACATCCATTGTAAACGAAGTGAAATTCCGTAAGCTTAATGCTGATGTGCTGAATGGAATAGCTTATAACCCGGCAACCGGCAAAGTGTATGTTACCGGCAAATTGTGGCCAGGTATTTATGAGATTGATTTTGTGAAGTGAGCTAACGGATATTCAGATTCTTATGGAATCAGGAATACTTGTCGTCTTATTTGTCTGAATATTTAGCATTTATGAAAAGGCTGCTAAGTTTATTTTGTACTGTGTTGCCAATAATAGTGCTCAATGCTCAAGCTAACGTAATGAATCAGTTACTATAACAGGAACCGTAAAAGGGATTGATTCGGGTATGGTAACGATGTATGCAGCAGATTTTGAAACGCCGCTGGATAGTATAAGGTTAAGCAAGGGCCGTTTTTCTTTTAAGAGTCAAATATCTAAACTTGAGAGACGCCGTTTTGCTGTCAACCCGGGGAATTGGACATGTCGGGGATTTGTTGATGAAGGACTAATAACTTTTAGAGTGGATACCACAGGAGCGAGACACTATCCCTGGATTTTTAGTGTTATGGAAAGCGGAACCGAAATTGGTGAGGCGTATAGCAGGTTTCTTATTGATATAGAGCAAGGTCGTTTTGCAAAATTACTATCCGATGCTTCCGTCCGGCAAAGTGCTGTTAAAACAGATTCTTTAAAGAATATACTGATCTTTACTGCAAGAAAATGGATAGACAATTATATCAGGAAAAACCCATCCTCAATTGCTGGCCCTTATATTTTTTCAGAAGTATTTAGCATGATGCCGCATCAGTCGCTTGGATATTTTAAATGAAATGCTTGCTGAATTTACCGGTGCTACAAAAACTTCAGCATACTATTCTGACCTGGTAAATATGTCAGAAGGCCTGGCCGGGAGGCAGGAAAAAAAGGTATTGCCTGATTTTACTTTGTTGCAACGGGATAGTTTCCCGTTTACACTTTCGTCTTTAAGAGACAAATATATATTGATAGATTTCTGGGCAAGCTGGTATGTTCCCTGCCGGAAAGCCATACCCTATTGGAAACAGGTGTATGCAAAATATAATCCCCGCGCACTGGAAATGGTGAGTGTCTCAAATGACAGGTACTGGGGAAATTGGATAGAAGCTCTGGAGAAAGAACAAATGCCCTGGATACAGATTGTTGATGAGTTTCTTTCTGAAAATGAAGGCGCACGTATAAGCGATTTATTTAAAATACCTTCTTTCCCCTTTTATATCCTGGTAGATAAAAACGTCGAAGTAATAACCTCATCAACCGATGAAGAGGTCATTACTCAAAATTGAAACAAATTTTTAAGCGATGATCTTTATACGGTCTTTCAGCCAGCTTTCCTTTACCGGCACAATCCATTTATCTTCCAGTTCCTGTTTAGTAGCAACAAGATTATTGAAATAGAGTGTGTCAGGCGTTATAAAACCATTATCCAGCGCGTATTGCAGCTGGGAATAAGGAAGCAGCTGTACCTTATCCTTTATTACAAAAGCCAGGGAGGTTCTCTCAAAAAGATGAATATTATAAGCGGTTTCAAGGGATTTGATAAAGCGTACAGAACTATCAGTGCTGCATCCGCCCACGCCGGTCATGGTTTCATCCGCCATTAATATCACAAACTGCCCGAAAAATAAAAATCCGGCAGCTTTTACATCATCGCCATGACTTTGCCATTGTGCTGCAAAATCATTCAGTCTTTGTTCTGCATCCAATGCCTCACCCATTGTTAATAAGCGGTTGGACTGGTACACCCAAACACGCGAGGCAGCGCTAAAATCTTCAGGCAGTAATTCTTTATAACTTAGGTTCATAATACAAAGATAGTTTATTGTTCATGGTTCATAGCCCGGCAACGTAAATTGTACCATGTAAGATGTACGGTGTAAGAGATGAACGCTGAAGGCTGGAAGCAGAAGGCAAAAGCTACAAGCGCACACTAGTAACAGGTAAGGACTTAACATTCAACATTTAATATTCAACATTTTACATTCTCTATTCCCTGTCAACTATCACCTGTCATCAGTCAACTATTTCCATACTATCCGCCACTATTTCTGCAATATCCAGCACTTTTATAGCGCCTTCCTGCTCCACATTTTTTACCCCATCCGTTATCATGGTATTGCAGAACGGGCAGGCAGCGGCAATATAAGCAGCGCCGGTTTCAAGCGCTTCCCGGGTGCGTTCTGTATTAATGCGTTGCTCTCCTTTTTCTTCTTCTTTGAACATTTGTGCCCCACCGGCTCCGCAACATAAACCTTTGCTTCTGCAGCGTTTCATTTCTACCAGCTCGGCGTCCAGCTTTTCCAGCACTTTTCGCGGCGCTTCATAGATATTATTGGCGCGGCCCAGGTAACAGCTGTCGTGGTAAGTGATCTTCTTTCCCTTAAAACTGCCTCCTTCTTTAATGGTTATCCTGCCCTCATCCATCAATTGCTGCAAAAAAGTTGTGTGATGTATCACTTCATAACTGCCTCCCAGTTCAGGATATTCATTTTTTAAAGTATTAAAACAATGGGGGCATGCCGTAACTATTTTTTTAATACCGTAC
>DAOLFI010000473.1:0-3738 GCA_035326385.1 Niabella sp. | reverse complement strand
AAAGAACATCCGTGTGCCACCTATCACCGGGGCCTCATTATATGCCTGTACAGCAAACTGGTAGCTTTTCAGCTTATCAGCAGCCAACAAAGAAGTGTCCCCTGCCAGGGCGGCAGTAGCTTCTTTGTATGCCGACACAGCGGTTTGGGGGTCTGTCAGCATCCAGTCCGGCAGGTGGATATTGAAAACATGCACCAGTAAGTTATTAAAATAACCACTCCATGAAATGGCTACCACAATATTCCCTATAGCATATTCAAGGATCAGCGCCCAGCCAATGATCCACGCCACAATCTCACCAAAGCTGATGTAAGAATAAGTATAGGCGCTTCCGGATACCGGTACCCTGCTGGCAAACTCAGCATAGCAAAGCGCCGTAAAACCGCAGGTTATAGCTGTGATCACAAACAACAGGGACACTCCGGGACCACCATGATAAGCTGCTGTACCGATAGTAGAAAAAATACCCGCACCTACTACCGCAGCAACACCCAGCAAAGTCAGGTCCCGCACCGTTAATATTTTTTTCAGGGACAGTTCCCCGGCCTCCTCCTGGTCTTCACGGATAGCAAGGTCAATTTTCTTTTTCCTGAATAAAGCTTTTGGCATTAAATAGTTTTAAGATTTCTTAGTTTATGGTTTACAAGTTACTGGATGCTGATTACAGCTAAAGGCCGAAGGCATAAAGCTTAAGGCTTTTAGCTTCCGGCTTTCAGCCTTTGCTTTCTGCTTTCATCCCGTACATCGTACATCTTACATTGCCTATTCACTATTCACCACTCACTATTAATAGTCTCTTCTTACCAGCAGTTGTGCTAAATCTTTAAGCGGCTGTTTCCTTTTAGATATAACGGCCATCTCATCAAAATAGCCCAGCGCCTGACTTAAAAATAAATCTTTTTGTGCTTTGGCCCACTCCCCGATCTTACAATCATTGTAAAGCTTCAATACACGGGTTACTTTATCCGGTCCATTCTCCTTTAGTAATTGCTGCAATTCCTGCTTTTGAGCCTGGTTTGCTGTTTCAAGCGCATGTATCAGCAAAAAAGTCTTTTTATTGGACAATATATCACCACCAGGCTGTTTTCCAAACTTTTCAGGATCGCCGAAAGCATCTAAATAATCATCCTGCATTTGAAAAGCCAGTCCGATTTTTTTACCAGCTTCATAAAGCAAATCAAGATTGCCCAGGCTGCCACCACCTAAAATACCTCCCATCTGCAGGCTTGCAGCCAGCAGCACCGATGTTTTTAAAGTAATCATGTGCAGGTACTCCTCAAACGACACTTCTTCGCGGGTTTCAAAATCCATGTCAAGCTGCTGGCCTTCACATACTTCTGTTGCTGTTTTATTAAAGAGGCTCAGGATGCGCGGAATGTTCAGGGTAGTTAACTGATTGATACATTCATAAGCTTTTACCAGCATTACATCACCGGCCAGTATAGCTGTACTTTCATTATATTTTTGATGAACAGTAGGCTGACCGCGCCGTAAGGGCGCCTTATCCATAATATCATCATGAATTAAAGTGAAATTGTGAAACAGCTCAATAGCAATAGCTACATTCCAGGCATCAGGATTGATCTCTCCAAATAATTCGTTGGCCATTAAGCACAATACAGGCCTGAACCTTTTTCCGCCCAATGCTAAGAAATAATTGTTCGGCTCGTATAAAGTAGCCGGCTTTTCGGGAAAATGGGTACGGCTGAACTGTGCTGAAAACTTCTTCGATAATTCCTCAAATGATTGCATGTGCCAAAAATAGAAAAAACACTACGAATAGCCGAATCAAGTTTTTTGATATAATCAATAAGCAACACCTCTGACAGTCTCTTAAAAAGGTAATTTATTATATCTTTATTTTGATCGACCTTATATTGAACCATTTTGAAACAATAGCAAAATCCGTAATTTGCTGAAGCTAATGAACTATATTACGCTGATGAAAAAAATGCTTTCACTGATAGTGATCTCACTGATAGTATTTACTGCATCGGCGTGTAAAAAATCCGTACCGAAAGAAAAACCATCAGCCTCACCGGCTTTTGCCTCCGCTAACGAAATCAATCAGCGCCTTGGCCGTGGCATCAACCTGGGGAACACTTATGAAGCATCCTGGGAAGTAAAGGAAAGCGAGCCTTCCGACTTTGTAAAGATCGCTTCAAAAGGTTTTAACAGCATAAGAATACCCATCCGCTGGGAAATGCCTGAACGTACGCTGTTCACAGCACCTTACACTATTACACCAGCCTTTTTGGCCAAAATAAAAAAGGCAGTGGACGATGCATTAAAAAACAAGCTGCACGTTATCATAAACATGCATCACCACGACAGTTTGTTTGCCAAACCTGATGTATACAAACCGATGTTTCTTGCACAATGGGAACAGATAGCCCGCTATTTTAAAAACTACCCGGACAGTCTTTTATTCGAGGTATTGAATGAGCCTAATGGGCAGTTAGATGCCAACCGCTGGAACAGCTTTTTTGCTGATGCCCTGCAAACTATCCGTAAAAACAATCCCGAACGAACCGTGCTGGTGGGTACTGCTGAATGGGGCGGTGCTTCGGGGGTAAAAAAACTGATCGTTCCAGACGATAACCACCTGATCCTTACCATACATTATTATAACCCTTTTCATTTCACCCACCAGGGTGCCAGCTGGACAGCAGGATCTAACGCATGGCTGGGAACAAAATGGTTAGATACAGAATATGAAAGGCAGGACGTTGCTGACGAATTGAAGGCTGTAATTCTATTCTCAAAAGAAAAAAATATTCCTGTCCACATCGGGGAATTCGGTGCTTACAGCGCAGCCGATATGGCGTCTCGCGTAAAATGGACCCGGTTTATGGCCCGCTGGTTTGAACAGCAAGGCTTCAGCTGGGCCTACTGGGAATTTAATTCAGGTTTTGGTATTTATGATCCCAAAAGCGGCCAATACCATACTCTGCTTGTAAATGCGCTCACCAAAGACGCAATGGCAAATCCCACTCCCGTCACTTTTACTGACCTGTACAAAAGTAATTTTGTCAACACACAGGCAGATGGCTGGTATTTATATAATAATAATGCTTCTGCGGCTTCCACATTGGCCATAGCCGATAACAAAGCGCTCATTACCATATCCTCGCCAGGCACTCAAAACTGGTATATCCAGTTGATACGACATAATATGGTTATTGAAGCGGGTAAAACTTACCGTATATCTTTTAATGCTTATTCCAATGCTGACAGGAATATTTCGGTAGGGTTCCAGGAATCTAAATCGCCCTGGACCCTGTACAGCAGTAAAGGCTTTGATATTTCCTCAACCGATGCCACCTATAGTTACGTGTTCACAACAGCTACTACTGATACTCAATCTAATTTTGTTTTCTCTATGGGAAACGGAGGTTTAAACCCTGTAACCATTTACGACATTAAGATGCAGGAAGTAAAATTATAGGCTAGGAGTATATTTGCACATAAATAAGAATATAATCTTTAACAGTAGTAGAAAAGTAAAGTGCAATTCCTGCCAGCATACTCACAAACCACCTATTATAAAGGAAAAATTATACACTTTACGATTCAGTAGAAACTCCTTGTGCACTCTCGGAGACCAGCTGTCATCACCGCCCAAACCCATTTGCCGGTAGTCTATATGAAGATAAGTTTTATCTCCACGTACAAGTTCGTGCGTGGTTTTTGAAGCGTTCAGGTTTTCGGGCGAATAGTCGTGTACTGTAAAATTGA
>DAOLFI010000472.1:0-3749 GCA_035326385.1 Niabella sp. | reverse complement strand
GGCGGCTTCTTAACGGCTTACAAAATCATTTTCTTAACGCAATTTTTTCAAGGCCACTCCCTCCAATTCATTGCCATAAATTCTTCCATTCAACGTCATAACATCATTGATTTTGCCCGTCCGACCTCCGGGCGGGCACCGCAAATTGATAACTCAACACGACCACGACATTTGTTTCAGGCTCATTTTTTGAAAGTTTAATTACTTACATACTTACCAAACCTCTCTTTCACAAAATACCCTTCACGGGTATCATCCAACACCAATACCTCGTACTGGCCAGAAGGGTACACTCTTATCACCACATGCCCCTGCTCACTTTTCAGCTTGCTTACATCAAAAGCAGTTTTGGTCTCCTCCATGATGTTGGTCACAAAAATGTCTCGCTCACCAGGGTACACCTTTGAACTGATCATCCTGCGGTACACGCTCATTGCAGGCTGGCTGGCACCCCAGCTCTGAACAACAATTACCCGCGGCCTTAACCCGCGCAGAAAAGAAACACTGTTGGCATCGAAATTGGCGTGGTGATTGGCTTTCATGGCTTCTACAGGTCCGGTTGCCATCGCTACAGGGGTCTCCAGGTCTTTCCATTGCTCCCAAGGTCCCGCTGTTTCCAAACCGGCAACGCTGAGATCTCCTCCGGTGAAGTAATCAAACTTCCCATACGATATACGCAGGGCGATGCTTAACCCATTCTCTCCGATCTCTTTGGGATGGGTCCCTTCAGGAATATGATTTTTTGAAGCAGTACCCTCTCCTGTCCATATAATACCATTAGCAGCAATATTGCGCACCTGGAACCCGGGATATTTTTCAGGAGCCACATTCAACTTTATTTGATCATAAGCGCCTACTCGAAGCTTTTCTACTCCTGATTTTTCTTTCCTGATCTTATAATCTAAAAATTTACGGTAGTTGGCTACTTTCAAATCTTCGAGCAATGGAACCGGCCAGTTATAATCGGGCCATGCCCTGTCTATGACCTTACCTACTTTTATTTTGTCCAACACTTCGGTAAAACCACCCAGCTGGTAGTCCCCTGATGCATTGAAAGGACTTTTCTCGGTAATATTGCCCATGTGATCCCAATGAAAATGGGTAACTATCCCATAGTCTATCTTATCCCTGCCGGCCTGTTTCAGCAGCGGTGCAATATAACGGGCAATCCACTCCCCTGGCTCTTTGCTATCATTGGGCCTGGGATCAGCAGCCCAGGGCTTTTTGCTGCCGGCTGCCCCTGCATCCACCAGCATACTTGTCCCATCAGGAAAAATAAAGAAAGTGCTTTCCCCCTTACCGGTATTTATGTTGTGGATATCAAGATAGCCCTCCTTCCACGGTTCCAGCTTCTCCTTTTTCTGCGCATCTGCAGAAAAGCAGATCGCAATAAACAGTAACGTCAGCACATATTTATTCATCAATATTCGATTTATCATATATCTATTAACCCCTTTTGAGCTTTTATTTTTTGCTGCAGCACAGCTACATCCAGATTCCTGGGTGCGGTGTTGTTTAAACTGCTTTGCGCAGCAGCAATGCCTGCCGCATGACCAATAGCACCACAGGTAGCGCCCACACGAACAGAGCCCATAGCTTCCCTGTCTGCAGAAATGCACCGACCGGCTACGATCAGGTTGTCCACTTTTTGGGGCAGCATGGTCCTGTACGGTATGTGATACGGCAAGGGCACATACATTTTATGCATACCCACATGCCCTTTGGGCGGATGCACATCTATCGGCCACACACCTAACGCAATACTGTCCTCAAATTTGGTGGAGTTGTGAATGTCCTGACCGGTAAGGGTCAGCACTCCATCTAATCTTCTTGTTTCCCGGATACCCATAGTGGAAGCCGTTTTCATCACCCACGCTTTTTCAAACCCCTTGCAGTTGTTACGGTAGAAGTCCACTATTTTATAAACGTTGTCACGGCCCTGTATCTCTGCTGCTGTCAGGTCTTCTGCATTGATGGCCGAACCGTAAAGGCGCGTGGTATTGACCCAGGGATAGCTTGTCCTGAGACCCCCAAACCACGGCCCCCCAAAGGTGGGCAGCCTCCCCGCTTTGCTTGCTTTGTTTAATAGCTCCCGGTCTATGTCCACATCCCTTCTGCGGGAAGTATAGGTTTTTAATAAATATTCATCCAGGTAACCCGGCTCAGGCCCCATGGGTACCACCAGCTCGTCCTCATAATCCAGGTCGCAGTTCTTCTGAAAATCTGCCAAAAAAAAGGGCAGCGTCATGGGCTGCAGCTCGTTGGATATATGATGCGCTTCACCCGACCGGGAAAATACATCGCCATTGCCCGTGCAGTCCACTATACATTTAGCCAGGATCACAGAGCGACCCTCTACGTTCTCTACAATTACACCTTTTAACACATTGTTATCTACAATAACATCGGCTACCCAGCTATGCAGCAGGCATTTGACACCGGCCTCTACCAGCATCCGGTCTGCTACCAGCTTCATCACTTCCGGATCAGAGCTTAATACCCAGCTCCGGTTATTTTCCACACCATTCAGCTTTTCTGCTTCAATGATCCACTCTTCAGTCACCCCTTTAACTACACGCTCGTACGGCCTTAGCCAGCTGTTAAAACCCGCCAGCGTGATCACCAGCCCATTGGTCCACATACCGCCAAAAGAACCCAGGTGCTCTACGATCATTGTACGGGCCCCTTCCCTGGCAGCACCTACCGCAGCCGGTACTCCCGACGGGCCCCCGCCTACCACCAAAACATCTACCTCATCTGTAACCGGTAGTAGCTTTGATGGTTCTGTATAAAAATTCTCAGCCATTCTCTCTTTTAAAATTTTGTAAGGGTGACTCTTAAACCCGTAATAGTACAAGCCTCTGTTGCTCTTATCTTCAACTCAAACGTTTCTTTGTGCAGCAAAACCGGGTACCGGAAATACTGTTTCCCTGAGGCAGACAACTGATATTCTTTGTCTTTGAATATGTATGTGCACTTACCGGAAAACTCTATTTCCACCGTTACACCATACAGGAAAAAATGCCGGTACTGTGTAAGATTCATCTCGGCATAATTACCTGCGTTTAGCTGCACCTGCGCATTCGCTATTGTCCCGTTTGTGCTAAGCCCGTTTATCGCTCCATCATCGATATCCAGCTGGTCAATCACCTGGCCGTAACCCGTATACTCCGGCATCAGCAAATCCGTGCTGATAAAATCAATACCATTTTGTATAATCAGATTGTATTTATCTATAGTATCGGCATGTGATTCTGTTAAGATACCCTGCTCATTGGCTGCAACCACATTTTTATTCAGCTCCACGGCTGTAAACCTGCTGGCGCTGATGGCCATAATAGCATGCTTCCAGCTTTGGATGTGCGCAAAAGTCGTCTGGTACAATATGCCCATGACCATTATATCGGTATATCCAAAACCCCTTAGCCTGTCGTTTACCTTATTGTTGGAAGTAATGACATAGTTCTCACGACCAATAACCGTATCCAGGCAGTGCAGTAAATCATCATACTGCTCTTTTGAAATGCCGGCATCTTTAATTTCTACAAAAGGAATTACCCTGTAAAGACCGCAGGCCTGCACATATTCTTCAAATGTGGGAACAATGACCCTGGATTTGGCATTCCCGGTATGAACTATATACTCAGACCTTAACTGCTGAAAGGTTAGATCTTTTACATAGACAGGCCCCTGCAGTTTATTCCCCCGCAAATCTCTCAACGTCCTGTTGATGGTCTCATCGTGAATGA
>DAOLFI010000471.1:0-3749 GCA_035326385.1 Niabella sp. | reverse complement strand
CCCTGCCGGCAACCTACGATTTCACCTGGCACAGGGATGCTGACGGAAGGGCCGTGCTGGATGCCGTAAAACCGGCAGAATTTCTGAATGCAGATAAAACAGTAAGAGGCTCCAATACCAACTGGCTGGACGAAATTCTTCAGCCAGCTGCCCTTACAGAGCACCAGGTAACAGTGTCGAAAGGTACAGACAGGTCGAAAAGCCTGTTTTCGCTGGGATACTTTAATAACCAGGGTACACAGATACACACTTTTTTCAGAAAATATTCTATACGTACCAATACAGAATACAGCCTCCTCAACAATCGTTTGAAAGTGGGTGAAAACCTGGCCATTTCCTACCTGCAGTATCGCGATGCCAATGAAACGCGCTGGGCTTTGATCAATCCGCCTGCGGTGCCCGTGTACGACATCAACGGTAACTGGGCCGGTGCGGCAGGATTTGACGATTTCACCAACCCGGTACGGGTGCTCACAGACAATAAAGACAATATCAATCACTTTGTGAAAATTATCGGGAATGTTTTTGCCGACCTGGACATCTGGAAAGGCATATCAGCCCGTTCGCAGTTTGGGATTGACTATGGCAATGCCTACAACCGCACTTTGGACAAAGAATGGTCAGAAACCGGGGCAAGAAACAGCAACGGGGAAAACTATGTGGGCAATGGCCAATCTCATTCTTTAAGCTATGTATGGACCAATACTTTATCCTATAACCTTAATAAAGGAAAGCACAGCTTTAATGCAGTAGGCGGTATTGAGTATACCCGTTTCGTACAGGAAGGCTTTTCTGCAAGAAGAGAAGGCGTATATCTTGAAGACCGCAACTTTGCGCATCTGGGCGTAACAACAGGTGAAAAATATTCGCTGGGAAGCTCGGCCGATGAATATGTGTATTATTCTCTTTTTGCCAAAGCAAATTATGCTTTTGATCAGAGATACCTTCTCTCCGCTACTTTGCGCAGGGACGGATCATCGCTCTTTGGCGTAAACCACCGGTATGCAGTTTTCCCCGCGTTTTCAGCCGGCTGGCGGATCAGCCAGGAGAATTTCATGAAAGATGTTGACTTTATCTCTGATCTTAAAATACGGGGCAGTTGGGGTGCGAATGGTAGCGTGCAAGGGTTACCCCGCGGTTATACGTCAACACCATTTACAACAGACTATTTTGGCACCTCCTACCCCATTGAAGGGAATGAGACCGGAGCGCTTTATTCGGGTTACAGAAGAACCTGGCTGGGCAACCCCGATCTTAAATGGGAAACAACCACCCAAACGGATCTGGGTATAGATTTCAGCCTTTTCAATTATCGCTTAAGCGGTTCGTTTGATTACTACTTTAAAAAGACATCTGATATATTGGTTCAAACACCATATATAGCTGCAATGGGAGAAGGCGGAGAGCCCTGGATCAATGGCGCCGATATGAATAACAGAGGTATAGAAATTGAGCTTGGGTACAGAAGTAATCCTGAACATACATTTCAATATGGGGTTTCGGCCAATGTAGGTACTTATAAAACCGAGATCGTGAGTATCCCTCAAAACGTGATCAACAAATACCCCGGGAACGGAAAAGAGGACAATGTGATTGGCAGATCACCTAATGTTGTATACGGATTAGTGGCAGATGGCATCTTTAAAACACAGGCAGAAGTAGACGCCCATGCCGAGCAAACAGGTAAAGCCATCGGTCGTATCCGGTATAAAGATCTTGACGGTAACGGAAAAATAGAAGAGCTGAACGACAGGGATTATATAGGTGTTTTAGACCCCAAATTTTTTGGTGGCATAACATTTAATTTCAATTACCAGAATTTTGACCTGAACATATTTTTCCAGGGTGTTTTTGGCAACAAAGTGGTGAATACCTGGAAATATGAATCCGATTTGTGGAATGTAAGCGTACCGGCCCACAAAAATCACCCGGTGAGGCTGCTGGGAGGCTGGTATTTTGATAATCAAAATGCTGATATCCCTGCTATATCCAACTCCAACCAGAATGCTGAAGCCCGCATGTCGAGTTATTTTGTAGAAAACGGCTCCTATCTGAAGCTCCGGAATATAGAGCTGGGCTATACGCTGCCCAAAAGAATACTGGGGCAGATGAGGGCGCAGCAGTTCAGGCTGTATGCATCTGCAAGAAATGTGTTAACAATGAAAAAGAGCGGAGGCAAAGACGGGTTTACCAGCTTCGACCCCGAGATGCCCAATTATGGCTACCTGACTCCTGCTTTTTATACATTCGGACTTAATGTTACATTCTAAATTATTATTGCAATGAATAAGTTTAAATATCTTTTATTACCCGCTTTTCTGATATTACTGTTTACAGGATGCGACCGGCTTCTTGATGTAAAGCCCAAGCAGGTTTTGGATGAGAACCTGCTGAATAAACCCGAGGATATGGAGGGTTTTGTTACCGCAGCTTATGCCAGGATCACGGATATTCCTTCCTGGGACTCACCTTTCTCCCCCTGGTGGAGCGGATCGCTGCGCTCTGATGATTCTTACAAAGGCGGCGGAGGCACCTGGGATGGCGGCGGATGGCACGATATGGAAACATTTGTTAACCTGAATCCCAACGGATGGCCGCTCGACTATCCCTGGTATGTATCTTACCAGATCATTCAGCGCTGCAATACAGCCATACAAAAAATGCAGGCAATACCTGATGCGGACTTTCCGCTTAAAAGCGTTCGCATCGGCGAAGTGAAGTTTATACGTGGCTTTGTACACTTCCGGCTCAAAGAATTCTTTAAATACGTACCCTATATTGATGAAAACGTAGTAGGCTCTACCGCTGAATTTGAAGCCGTGCCCAACAGGGATAAAAATCAGCCCAACGACCAGTATTTGTGGGAGAAAATTCTGAATGATTTTAAAGATGCGGAAAACCGCCTGCCCGAAACACAGCCCGAGAAAGGAAGGGTGGATAAAAATGCCGCTACTGCAATGGTGGCCAGAATACTTATGTTTATGGCTTACGAGCAGGATGAAATGCATAAAGTAGTAAATATTAATAAAGAGCGCCTGTCGGAAGCATTGACTTACCTTAACAAGCTCACTGCCCAGGAAGGAGGAAAAGTTGCACTGCAGGCTGATTTCTCTGACAATTTTGAAGTAGAGTTCGACAATAAAACCAAGGAGTCGATCTGGGAAATTCAATATTCTATTAACGATGGCAGCTCCACCGGAGGAAAAATAAACAGGGGCGAAGGATTGAACCATCCGTTTAACTGGGGCGGATTTATTTGCTGCGGTTTTCATCACATCAGCTACTCAATGGGCAACGCATTTAAAACAGGCGCGGATGGCCTGCCTTTATTTGATACTTATAATAACGGCAGCTATGCCGATGGTGCAAGTGCCTATTTTACCAACAATACTTTTGACCCCCGGTTCAGCCATACCATAGCTGCGCCCGGTCTTCCCTGGAAATACGATCCGAACCTGATATTTGAGGCCAGAGGCATTCGTAACGGAGCTGAATATGGTTATTTTAAATCTATTAAAGAGCTTCCCCGGCCCAATTGCGGCTGCCTGTTATATGATGGCTGGCAGTTTAACTCCATGAACAAAAGAATGATCCGTTATGACGAAGTATTGTTATGGAAAGCCGAAGTGCTGATTCAGCTGGACAGGCACAACGAAGCGCTGGAACCGATCAATAAAATTCGCCAGAGAGCGGCCAACAGCACAGGGCGCTTGAAAAAAAGTGATGGATCGCCTGTTTTGAATTATAAG
>DAOLFI010000470.1:0-3755 GCA_035326385.1 Niabella sp. | reverse complement strand
ACGCCGAACCTGTCACCAATAGAAGAGCAGACACCAAAAGCATTCCACTCTACAAAACTTTTAAAGCGGTTCATGATGTTCTAAAACTGGTTTTTAACTGTACAAAAATATTAAAATCAGCGGATATATCCATTTAGATCCTGTATTTTTTGTAAATTTGCGCCACTGCCTGTGAAGATACTATTTCTAAAAATAACATATTAACTTAACTACAATGACATTTGATCTCTATCTGATTAGTAAAACTTATCCCAAATTTGAACAAAAAGTAAATGAGGCGCATTAGTCATTGAAATGTCCTTTGAGCTATAGAACGAAAACTTTCAGGCTCACCTCCGGCGGGGTCAGTTATGCATCTGTTTGCCGGGTTTAAAATCTGCTTTTAATATTAAAAACTTCTGTTATGAATATTTATAAGGAATATCTCAACGAAATCGAAGAGCGAAAAGCCCAGGGGCTTCACCCTAAGCCTATTGACAGTGCCGAATTGGTAAGTGAAATTATTACACAAATTAAAGATTCAGGTAACGAGTACCGGGAAGACTCTCTTAAGTTTTTTATTTACAATACTTTACCTGGTACTACAAGTGCTGCAGGGGTAAAAGCTCAATTCTTAAAGGAGATCATTCTGGGAGAATTTGTAGTAGAAGAAATAACACCAGCTTTTGCGTTTACGCTATTATCACATATGAAGGGTGGTCCTTCAATTGAGGTGCTGCTTGATTTAGCCCTGGGTGATAATATCTCTATTGCTAAAGAAGCCGCAGAAGTGCTTAAAACGCAGGTCTTCCTTTATGACGCTGATACAGACCGTTTAAAAGAAGCCTTCAAAAATGATAACGAAATTGCTAGAGAGATCCTTGAAAGCTACGCACAGGCAGAATTCTTCACCAAATTACCCGAAGTACCCGAAGAAATTGAGGTGATTACCTACATCGCAGGCGAGGGGGATATTTCAACAGATTTACTTTCTCCCGGTAACCAGGCCCACTCCCGTTCAGACCGTGAGCTTCATGGTAAGTGTATGATCAGTCCTGCGGCCCAGGCAGAAATCAGGGCATTGCAGGCACAGCATCCCGGCAAGAGTGTGATGTTGATTGCTGAAAAAGGTACTATGGGTGTAGGTTCATCAAGAATGTCGGGTGTAAACAATGTGGCTTTATGGACCGGTAAACAGGCAAGCCCTTATGTCCCGTTCGTTAATATTGCTCCAATAGTGGGAGGTACAAACGGTATTTCACCCATTTTCCTCACTACTGTTGATGTTACCGGTGGTATTGGAATTGACCTCAAAAACTGGGTGAAAAAGCTGGATGTAGGGGGGAACCTGGTACGCAATGAAAACGGCGATCCTGTTCTTGAGGAAGTTTACTCTGTTGCTACGGGCACCGTTCTTACAATTAATACAAAGAAGAAGAAGCTTTATAATGGTGATCAGGAGTTGATCGACATTTCTAAAGCGCTCACGCCCCAGAAGATGGAATTTATCAGGGCTGGTGGTTCTTATGCTATCGTTTTTGGTAAAAAGATCCAGACAGTAGCTGCAAAAATATTAGATGTAGAACCTGTTCCTGTATTTGCTCCGTCAAAAGAAATTTCTCATGAAGGGCAGGGCCTTACAGCAGTAGAAAAGATCTTCAACAAGAACGCTGTTGGCGCTACCCTGGGCAAGGTGATGCATGCGGGTTCGGATGTCCGGGTAGAGGTAAATATTGTAGGCTCGCAGGATACAACGGGTCTTATGACTGCCCAGGAATTAGAGTCTATGGCCGCTACTGTTATTTCACCAATTGTAGATGGCGCCTACCAATCCGGATGCCATACTGCATCTGTGTGGGATAAGAAGGCACAGGCGAACATTCCCAGGCTCATGAAGTTCATGAACGACTTTGGCCTTATTACTGCCCGTGATCCAAAAGGCGAATATCACTCCATGACGGATGTGATTCACAAGGTTCTTAACGATATAACGGTGGATGAGTGGGCGATCATCATTGGTGGCGACTCTCATACAAGAATGTCTAAAGGCGTTGCTTTCGGGGCTGATTCAGGCACTGTTGCGCTTGCGTTAGCTACCGGGGAAGCGTCAATGCCTATTCCTGAATCAGTGAAAGTAACTTTCAAGGGTGAAATGAAAGATCACATGGACTTCCGCGATGTGGTTCATGCTACGCAATTGCAAATGCTTCAGCAGTTTGGAGGAGAGAATGTGTTCCAGGGCAGGGTTATTGAAGTGCATATCGGAACGCTTCCTGCTGACCAGGCATTTACATTTACAGACTGGACCGCAGAAATGAAAGCAAAAGCATCTATCTGCATTTCCCAGGATGATACCCTGATTGAATCATTAGAGATTGCGAAGGGCCGGATCCAGATCATGATTGATAAGGGTATGGATAATGGCAGACAGGTACTTCAGGGATTGATTAATAAAGCTGACAAAAGAATAGCAGAAATTAAATCGGGTGAAAAGCCGGCATTAACTCCTGATGAGAATGCAAAGTATTATGCTGAAGTGGTTATTGATCTCGATTTAATTGAGGAGCCAATGATTGCGGATCCCGATGTGCACAATAAAGATGTGTCCAAGCGTTACACACACGATACGATCCGGGAGCTGTCTTACTATGGCGGGGAGAAAAAAGTGGATCTTGGCTTCGTAGGTTCCTGCATGGTTCATAAGGGCGATTTGAAAATTGTTTCCCAGATGCTTAAGAACCTGGAGCAGCAACAGGGTAAAGTTGAGTTTCATGCGCCGCTTGTAGTGGCTGCTCCAACTTATAATATTATTGATGAGCTTAAAGAAGAGGGAGATTGGGATCTGCTGCAGAAATATTCTGGTTTTGAATTTAGCGATCTTTTACCTAAAAGTACCGCCCGTACCCAATATGAGAACATGATGTACCTTGAGCGCCCGGGTTGCAATCTTTGCATGGGTAACCAGGAAAAAGCTGCCAAAGGTGATACGGTGATGGCTACTTCTACGCGTCTGTTCCAGGGGAGAGTGGTAGAAGACTCCGACCGTAAAAAAGGAGAGTCTTTGCTGGCGTCCACACCGGTTGTAGTATTGTCGGCCATCCTTGGGCGAATACCTAATATGGAGGAATATAAAGCTGCAGTGGCTGGTATTAACCTGACTAAATTTGCACCTCCCATTAAAGAGTTGAGTATGTAACTTCACCCGGTGCCCGGTAAATAAATATTTAACCCGTTTTGCATGCTTGCAGGGCGGGTTTTTTTTTAAGTTGGAATGCTTTTCTTGCGTGCGAGTGTAGCGTGACAATTGTCCGGCTGGCCTCCCGGTTTGCGGGACAAGTCGTGCATGGTTGTTACACAATTACCTGCTGTACGAGGCATCCTCGTCTCGTACCTATATGTTACCGGCCTTCTGGCGGGGTCTGTAGCATGGCAATATACGGGTTTGCCCCGTGCATTGTTGTTACTTTTTTATCATTCAAAACCGGAGCTTCTTGTACAGGTAGGGAGAAATATTTAATACCACGTTACAATCCTTAACTTTGTGGTCTCTCTCGATGTTAATTTTTTTTATAAAAAAAAATTAATAAAAAGCAAAGATAAGCAAAACGGTTAAACCCGTTATTATACAATGCTTTATAAAAGTGTAGTCTTTGTTTGGAAGTCGTTGTCCGATAGGTTTTGGGCTTGAAAATACAAAGTTAGGTTCCTAAATCGTTACCAATTCAATCGGTAACTAATTAAGACTAACAGTTTATATTTCAGTCTTTTGCACTCTT
>DAOLFI010000004.1:0-20139 GCA_035326385.1 Niabella sp. | reverse complement strand
ATTATAATATACAATCTTCTCTTGCATCCAATGGACTGGATACCTATCTCTCAGGTAACGTATTTACTACGGGGCAAAAAAATGCTGCTGCCGAAATTTCTTTAAAAGTTAACAGGTATCAAACAACAGAAAACTATGGAGCGGGGCTCATCTGGAGTAAATCAGGCGGTGGAAATACAAGAATAATTTACTATTTCGTAATTTCTCCATTAGGAGGATACCGAATATATGGTTATCCTAATGGGACCAATAACGCAGAAGTGGTTTATGCAAACTGGACCATTAACAGCATTGCCAGTCCTGGTAATTTCAACAAGTTAAGAGTGGAGCTAAAAAACGGACAGTATCACTTTGTTTTAAACGGCAGGGAAGTCTATAATATGCAAGCCGGTAACGGTGCAACCCTTGATGTGATGGGATTGGCTGCATGGGCAGGAGTGGATGTACAGGTGGATTATTTTAAAGCAATAACTTTTTGACCCCCCGGAATATGATTTTATTTAAATCATGTTAATGTACATCAGGTGCTTATTAGTAATAGCGGGCCCTCTATAACAAAATAAAAAATATCACATGCAAAAGTATTATCCGGTATTAATCATCGCATTTGTAATTATAGCATTCAGCTCCTGTACAAAGGAAGACGTTAAGCCTAAAGAAACCGTAGTGTACCAAACAGATTTCAGCTCAAATGACGGGAAGTGGCGTATTTACGAGGGGCAAGGATACGGTTATTTTTACTACCAGGGCGACTTTTATGTAGTTGCTTCAACAAGTACCTCTTTGTATTGCGTACAGTCTGAATTTTTTGGAGGAACGAAACAAAATATGGCTATTGAAGCGTCTGTAGTTATAGCTAAAGGGCCAACTCATCCTGGCGGTAATACGATAGTAACCGGCGGCCTCATTTTCGGATATAAATACGCTGACGATAATAACTAACAGTACAACATTATGGGCATATCAGAAAAAGGGTCTTTGTCGCTTGCCTATTTTGATAAAAGAACGGAACAATGGACAAGGTATATTGATGATAAGGATATTAAAAATATTATCCATACCGATATTCCTAACAAACTAAGGGTGGAATTAAGAAATGGCATGTTATACTTTTATGTAAATGGAACAGAAGTACATAAAATGACCGATGTAACTTCGGGAAGCCTGGAAAAGCCCGGCTTCTGGGTTAACGGGCACACCATTTTATTAACCAATTATTTTAAAGTGGTAACTTTTTAATATAAGCTATTGCCTGTGTACCAGGTCTGACCGTTTCGGTCTGGCCAGAGATTTTTTTAATTTAAACTGTGTTTATGTATATAAGGATTTTACTACTAATAATAGTGCTGGCCCTGAGTCCCATTACAATTTTATATGCCCAGAACTTTAAGAAACAGCAAAAGCAGCAGAGAACTGCGATAGAAACAGCCTTTCGTAAGAAAAGGGTAACGCAAAAAGAGTATTATAAATTAATTGCTGAGCAGGAGTCTATTGTGTATGCCATTCAAAAAGCGGAGGCAGATGGTTATATGGACCCAAGAGAAAAAAACAGCATCTATGGAAAGATACAGCGCGCAGAAAAGCGGCTGCGTAAGTATAAAACCAACCGGGAGATTTATTAGAGACAATACTATTATACAAAGGATGAAAAAAGGATTGCGGCTAACAGGTAGCCTTTTTCTAAAAACATTTTCTAAGGGTATTCCGGTATATAAAAATCCGTGTATTTGCCGATTGTCTGAAGCCGGCTTCTTTATGAACTTAGTACCATTAAAAGTGCTGTCTGCTGAAATTAAAATTACAATTTTATGAGCAATATAATTATTAAGCATAGCAATGGTTCCAAAGCAGGTTTACAGGAAACCTTAAGCCTTGAGCCAGGTGCATTTTTAACTATTGGCCGTGGCCGTGGTAATGATATCAGCTTTGATCCTGAAAAAGAAGATATGGTTAGCCGCAGTCATTGTAGGATCATCAGGGATAAAAGCCATCCCGATGAGTATTCTATCGAAGATTCCGGCAGTGTGAACGGAACTTATGTAAACAACATACCCATCAACGGTAAAACTTTACTGAGTATAGGCGACATTATTACGGTTGGTAAGAACGGACCAAAAATTGAATTTGATTTAAACCCCCGGCCTGAATCAGCACTTAAAAAAACAAGGCTGGCCGACAGCTTTGACGATAAAAAAACTACGGTGCATAAAGCCATACCTGAAGTTAAGGAAACTGTAGGGAAACAAACTATGCAGCATAGTATTCAGCAATCTGAAAAGAAAAATAAAATGAGCCTCCTGATTGTATCGCTGGCTATTTTACTGCTGGCCGGCGCCGGCGGCTACTTGCTGTATAAAAAGAAGAATGTAAAAGAGGTCAGGGAAATAGTAAAAATAGAAAACCCCAAAACCGCGTTAACGCCTGCCGAGATAGCAAAAGCAAACCAGGATAAGGTAGTATATATAGAATTTGCGTGGAAGCTTACAGAAATAGCAACAGGCGAGGAGCTTTACCAGGTTTATATGCCTGTGAAAAGCAACGGCCAAACCAGATACACAGGCTTGTATATGGTTGATGAAAAGGCTCAGAAAATTGTACCCTATCTGACAACGAGATCTAATATACCTAAAGGAGCTATTGGTGATCTTATTGGTTCTGCCGGAACGGGCAGCGGTTTTGTGGTGGATGAGAGAGGTTTTATAACTACCAACAGGCATGTAGCTGCCAATTGGTTTACCAGCTTTCAGTTTCAGAGCTATGCGTTTCCGGGTGTACTAATGCAAAAAAATGCACAGGGAAGGTTTGAGCTTACCAGTAAAGTGGTGAATGCCCAGGATGTGGGAGAGTGGGTGCCTGGCAATAATCCAGTTTACAAAGGAGTTAATTCGTATATGGATGTAACTTTTGCTAATAATGCCCAGCGTACGCCGGCCAATACTGTACGAATATCAGCCACCCACGATGTGGCAATGGTTAAAATTGATTTACCTGAAAGCCTGCCTGCAGTACAGCTTTACGACAGCTATAGTGAAATTCAGCCCGGCGATGCTGCCGTTGTAGTAGGATATCCGGGACTGGCGCCACAGCAATATGTATTGAAACGTTCCCAGGACCGGTTTAATACTAATCCTAATATCAGCACGGTTCCGGTGCCCACTATAAGCAATGGTAATGTTGGCCGGCTGGTAAAAGGGACTGAAAAAAGCGATAAGATTGATGATTATAAGAGTGGCTGGGGAGATTATTACCAGCTCACTATTAACTCCACCGGCGGAGGGAATAGCGGAGGCCCCATGTTTGACGAAAAAGGCCGGGCTGTCGGTATTTTCAGCGCCAATACTCATGGTAATGGCACGTCCATCACTTTTGCAGTTCCTATTAAATATGCTATTGAATTAATGGGTCGGCAGAAAGTGATAGAATAACATTAAATAACAGCTTCATGTTTTTCAGAAAAAATATCATCAGAGAAAAAGCACCTGATGCAATTGAAAAGCTTATATGCGAATCAGTTGCCGTTACCGATAAAGGGCCGTTGCGAGCCAATAATGAAGATACCTATAAGCTGATCCGGCTGTCACAACCCGATGATATTTTAGTAGCAATGGTGGCGGATGGTATGGGCGGTCATAATGCGGGCGAGGAGGCCAGTTATCTGGCTTGTGAGGTAATGAGTGATCTTATCCAGGAACAATTGCTCTATAGGAATGAGTATGGAAAAGTTCTCGAAGCTGCCATTCACGCTGCGCATGCCGAAATACAAAATGCTGCTGAGCAGAATGAAACAAGAAAGGGGATGGGGTGTACGCTTACCTGTGCATTAATAGCAAATAACCTGCTGTATATGGCACATGTAGGCGATAGCCGGTTATATTTTTGGGACAGTGCCCAATTGAAACAGCTTTCCGATGACCAGACTATTGTAAATGAAATGTTCAAAAAGGGAAAGATAACAGAAGAGGAAAAAGACCATCATGAAATGAAGAACATTTTAATGCAGGCATTGGGAAGTGATATCAGGCTGACCCCACAGATCATACACCGGGGTATTCCTGTTAAAAAGAACGATTGTATTTTTTTATGTACCGATGGCGTGCATGATGTTTTGAAGAAGGAAGAAATAAAAATGCTGATGGAGATGGAGGACATCGGGTTTGCTAAGGAGTGCTTATCAGCACTGGCTTACAAAAGAAATGTTGCAGATAATTTCTCTGCCATTATTTTAAAATATACCGTGGCAAAGGGCGCAGGTTGCAATACAAAAGAATTAAATGCTGTACTATGAGCGCATCAACAGAACAATACGAGGTTATTAAAAAAATAGGTGAGGGTGGTATGGGGATTGTGTACCTTGCCCGTGATACTATTTTACAACGCTTTGTTGCAATTAAAGAATTAAGGAACCCTTCGCTTCAGGCAGAAGGTAATTTTGCCGATCGTTTCCGGCAGGAAGCCTTTGCCCTGGCGCAGCTCAATCATAGAAACATAACGCATATTTATGCGTTTGTCCCGTACAATACTTATTACTGGATGGTAATGGAGTATGTAGAAGGAGACACGCTGGAAGCATGGATGGGCCGGCATAAAAATATATCCGTAAGCAAAGCGTCTGATCTTGTGGAGCAAGTGCTGGCGGGTTTGGTACATGCGCATAAGAAGGGCATTATACACCGGGATATAAAACCTGCTAATATTATCATCAATGAAGAAGGTGATATTAAGATAATGGATTTCGGTATTGCGCGTATCAATAACAATGTAAAACGTTTAACCAGCCATGGTAAAACATTAGGAACCCTAGAGTATATGGCTCCTGAGCAAATACAGGGTAAAGAAGGTGATGAGCGTTCGGATATTTATGCTGTGGGCAGTATCTTTTATGAATTGCTTTGCGGGCATCCTCCGTTTGAAAAGATGCCTGATTTTGAATTAATGAAAGCAAAGCTAGAAAAAAATGTAAAACCTCCGTCAGCCATCGGTATAAAAATACCGGCACCGCTGCAAAAGGTTATCATGAAATCGCTGGAGCGTAACTCGGCTCACAGATATTCAACCGCACAGGCTTTTATAGATGCTATAAAAGAATGCAGTTTGGTTAAAGCAGAAAGCGGACCCGGCAAGAAATTCTTAAGACTAAATATAAGAGCGATTAGAGGTTCCAATCTATTAAAGAAGACGCCACAGGAGCCTCTCTCTAAAAAGTCTGATGAAAATACCAATTCGCCATTGCCGTTTAAGTTATCATTGCCTGTACTCCTTTTGTGTACTTCGGCGCTCTTAAGTATAGCACTGTTATGGTGGGCCAATACCGGGAAAAGCAATGATACCGCCATTGCAACAGCAAAGTCAAACCAGCAGTATTGGGAAAAACCCGTATCAGTTCCGGATCGGGAAGTGACTTCCGCTCTTGGTATTATCAGCATAGACAGTGACTCCATACCTTTTAACGAAACGCCCAATGAAATGCTGGAGCGGATCTCAAAAAAAAAAGATGATGAAATAGCTGAAGGAAAGCCAAAAATAAAAGAAAGAATACCCTCAAAAGTATCGGCTGAAAAAACGCCTATTGAAGAAGAAAGCGGACATTTTTCTGAAGGTGGTGAAGTAAAATACCCGACTGAGCGCGATAAGACAGCAAGACGCGAAAAAATAACTTCAAACGAAACGGTTAGCCTGATGCTGACCGAAAGCCTTAGCTCAGAAGATAAATCGAAGGATGGGCAAATGATCAGCCTTAGGGTAGTAAACGATATTATAGTAGATGGAGTTGTTTGGATCCGCAAAGGCGCCACAGCAACCGGCAAAATAGCAGATGTAGTGCCCTCTAACAACAGAAAAAAGGCAGTGATCGGTTTTATCATCCGCAGCATAACCACAACTGATGGCAACGAAATAAAAGTAAGCTCCTCGCGTTACCGGAATTTCGCCACTGATCTTAACGAGCCGACCTATTTTTCTTCAGGCCAGGTATTTACTGTACAAACCGGCAGGGGAAGACCCCGCAGATGATTTTTCATGCATTACGATAGCGTTCAGTTTATTTTAAATGAGGCTCAAAAGAGTGTCAGCTTTCCCTAAGGAATCCTTTGGATAGCAAGACATTCATTTTGTCATTTTAAAGAAACTTTGATTCGGAATTATTTGTGCCTCAATATGACAACCCAATTGACTTTTAGAAGGCCTCTTTATCTCAGATTTTTTCCTTTCGCTGAACGTTTTACAGGCTGCTCACGGCTCTTTACAATTTTTTTGAGGATTTAACAATATGTACATATCTTTATGATATCATTTTAATATCAAATATTTTTTATGGAAAAAGTTATAAAACCAATGTCGGGTTATCTGGCCCTTGTCATTTGCCTGGCTCTTTTTTGCTGCGGAATTTTTTGTATTGTTGCTGGTGCGGATCGCAGCGTTCTCCTGGTATCTGCGGGAGTTATCTGCTTTATTACATTTGGATTTTTTATTAAAGGGTTAATGATTATTCAGCCCAATCACTCCCGCGTGCTTACTTTTTTTGGCAGATACGTTGGTTCAGTAAAAGACAATGGACTGTTTTTTATCAACCCGCTGTATGCTACTTATAAAATCAGTTTGCGCGCACAAAATTTCCAGGGGCAAACCTTAAAGGTGAATGATAAAATGGGTAATCCTATTGAAATAGGAGCGGTAATTGTATGGAAAGTAAGCAATACCTATAAAGCAGCTTTTGAAGTTGCCAGTTATTCGGATTATGTGAGTACACAGAGTGAAGCTGCGATCAGGCATCTTGCAGTAAGCTTCCCTTATGACAATCTTGAGGATGAAAATGCGGATATTACGCTAAGGGATGGTGCGGATAAAGTGAACCAGATATTGGAACAGGAATTGTCTGAAAGATTAGCTCCTGCGGGAATTTCAGTTCAGGAAGCCCGTATCAGCCACCTGGCCTATGCCTCTGAAATAGCCGGGGCCATGTTGCAACGCCAACAGGCTACCGCTATTGTAGCTGCGCGTACTAAAATTGTTGAAGGCGCCGTGGGAATGGTTGATCTTGCTTTGAAAAAATTATCCGAAGAAAATATTGTTGAGCTGGATGATGAAAAAAAGGCAGCTATGGTAAGTAATTTAATGGTCGTGTTATGCGGTGAAAAGGCTGCTACGCCGATATTGAATGCCGGTACACTCTATCAATAAATAAAAATCGGAGACGGTTTTGAGCGATAAGAAAAATTTTATACTACGGATTGATGCTGATACCTTTTCATTACTCGAAAAGTGGGCTGCTGATGACTTCAGAAGTGTGAACGGCCAGATAGAGTATTTACTGAATGAAGCCTTAATCAGGTCAGGTAGGAAAAAGAATGTCAGAAAATCAGTTGCTTCTCAGGCAAAGAAAAAATAATTATCTTTCCTGTTAAAAATATCTCTATGAGGTTGCTGCCTTTTTGTTTTGCTGCTTTGGCTACTATACTGCTTATTTTTATATTAGGCAGGCCGGTTGGTAACAAAATACCCATGCCGTTAGGCAGCTTTTTAAGTCCGCAAATAGGTTTTTGGCAAAATGCGGAAGATACTGCCCTTAGCTATGATTTAAATCTTGCTTTATCTCAGCTTAAGGCTCCAGCCAAAGTATATCTGGATGAAAGGCTGGTGCCACATGTATTTGCACAGAACGATGAAGACCTGTATTTTATACAGGGTTACCTGCACGCAAAGTTCCGCCTGTTTCAGATGGATCTGCAAACTAAAGCTGCCGAAGGCCGTGTTAGTGAAATTGCAGGGGCTGCAGCGATTCATTATGATAAAGCGCAACGCCGGCTGGGTATGAAGTATGCAGCCGAAAACACATTAAAAGAAATTGAAAAGAATGCGGATGCACTTTCCAGGTATTCGGCTTATACAAATGGAGTAAATGCCTATATCAGCACACTTACCCATAGCCGATTACCTATCGAATATAAAATACTGAACTTTAAACCAGAGCAATGGACTAATTTAAGAACAGCCCTCCTTTTAAAAATGATGGCGCAAATGCTTTCATCAGGCACTGAAAGGGATTTGGCAAATACCAATCTGAGAGCTATCCTTACTTTGCCGCAGTTTAATTTGCTGTACCCGCAGGTACCGGATTCGCTGGTGCCTATTGTGCCTATAGGCACAATTTTCCCGAGGTCTATGCACGGATATAATATTCCTTCAGATGCTGATTCTGTTTATTTTTTTAATAACCGTGCAGTAGCTGTAAATGACCCCTATCCGCAGGACAGGGACAATGGAAGTAATAACTGGGTAGTAGCTGGTACTAAAACAGCAAGCGGTGCTCCTATACTTTGTAACGATCCTCATTTAGAGCTGTCATTACCCTCTATCTGGTATGAAATGCAGTTAACCACTCCCTCATCAAATGTATATGGCGTAACATTGCCGGGAAGTCCTTTTGTTATCATCGGGTTTAATGACAATATTGCCTGGGGCGTAACCAACTCTCAAAGGGATGTAAAAGATTATTATGCCATTAAGTTTAAAAATGCTGAAAGAGGGGAGTACTGGTTTGAGAATGAGTGGAAACCAGCTCAGCAGCGCATTGAAGAAATAAAAGTGAAAGGCCAGCTGCCAGTTTATGATACTGTTTCCTATACAGTATTTGGCCCGGTTATGTATGATGCGGCTTATGCCGATACGGTAACTCATCAATCAGCTTTAGCTGTAAAATGGACAGCGCACCATACAGGTGATGAAGGGAATACTTTTTACAAACTAAACCATGCTGCCAGCTACAATGAATATGTAGAAGCCATTAAAACCTTCGAATGCCCGGGACAGAACTTTGTGTTTGCATCCAAAAGCGGGGACATTGCCATCTGGCAACAGGGTAAATTTCCTGACAGGTGGCCCGGGCAGGGGCAGTTCATCATGCCGGGAGCTGACAGCAGCTATATGTGGCAGGGCTACATCCCGCAGTTAGAGAATCCGCATGCTTTAAATCCTAATAGAGGATTCCTGGAAAGCGCTAATCAACGGCCTGTTGATGGAACGTATCCTTATTTTATACCGGGCACCTATATAACGCCGCGTGGCGTTGCAATAGAGCATTTTCTCAGCCAGATGAGCAGTGTCACTCTTCAGGATATGATGCAGCTGCAGAATAATTATTACAATATACTGGCAAGTAATATGCTGCCTGTATTTTTACAGCACACTGATGAAAGCGCTTTAACACCTGAGGCTAAGAAATATCTCGGTTTGATAAAACAATGGAACTATGATGCCGGGCCTGCTTCTGTTGGTCAAACCATATACCACTGCTGGCTGGATACTCTTCAGAAAAGCATCTGGGCAGATGAATTAGGCAAAGCAGGCCCCTTAACGCCCATTCCGGAAGAGCAAACGTTAATGGAGCTATTGAAGAGCGATACTACTGTATTGGGATTTGTTGATAATAAGCTGACGCCTGTTATTGAAACGCTGACTGACAGGGTTTCTGATGCATTAAACAGCGCTGCAAGGGAATTGGAAAAAGCAGACAAAGGGGGCCGGTTGCAATGGTCTGAGTTTAAAGATCCGGCTGTGTATCATTTGCTAAAAAATAATATGCTTTCTTTTGCCCGCACACATTTACCTGTTGGAGGGTCTGGTAATACCATCAATGCTATCAAAAAAAGTCATGGGCCAAGCTGGCGCATGGTGGTGCAGCTCACAGCGGCTACCGAGGCCTTTGGCGTTTATCCCGGTGGACAAAGTGGTAACCCGGGCAGCCGCTTTTATGATAACAGTGTTGATACCTGGGCCCAGGGAAAGTATTACCAGTTGTGGATGATGAAGCCTGATGAGGTAAAAGACAAGCGGGTAAAATGGATAATGAATTTTAACAAAGGATAATTATAAAGTACGCATTCATGAAATTTTTTATCTCCATAATAACCATTGCTGTTATTTCTTTTATAACAGGATTATATCTGCCCTGGTGGAGCATAGCACTTGTATCATTTATTATCGCGCTGCTTATTCATCAAAGGCCACTTGCATCTTTCATCTCAGGTTTTGCAAGCATATTTGTTTTTTGGATGATAATAGCGTCTTTAATCAATACAGCCAATAACAGCATTTTGGCCAACAGGATAGGAGAGATGTTGGGCATTGGACAAAACCCAGTGCTGCTTATATTTATTACAGCCTTGATAGGCGGGCTGGTTGGCGGCTTTGCTGCTTTAAGCGCCTCTTATCTGAGAAGGAGTTAATACAATCCTGTATTATTGTATAAATACTAACCTGGGCGGCATTCAAAAAACAGCATATACCAGCTGCACTACATAAGGTGCAAGCAAGGCTGTAAGAATGCCATTCATAATTAAGCCCAGGCTGGAAAATGCACCAAAGCGCGGGCTGATTTCCATTGAACGGGAAGTACCTACGGCATGAGCAGCTGTTCCCATAGAAAGCCCCTGCGATACAGGATTTTTAACCCTGGTGCCGTGCATAATTGCATACCCGAAAATGGAACCAAATATTCCCACAAAAATGACGATAAAAGCCGTTAATGCCGGTATACCGCCAATAGCGTTAGACACCTCTATCGCAATAGGTGTGGTAACTGATTTGGGAGCTAATGAAAGTACTACTTCCTTTGAAGCACCCATAAGGCGGGCAATAATAACAACGCTTACAATGCTTACCAAGCAGCCTACGGCCTGTGAAACAATAATAGCAACTGTCTGTTTTTTTATTTTTTCAAGCTGATGATAGAGCGGCACTCCCATAGCTACTATGGCCGGTTTAAGCAAAAACTCTATCATCTGGCACCCATCATGATAATTTTCATAGCTGATTCCCATGAGCTTTAATGCCCCTATAATAATGATAACGGATACCAGTATAGGATTCAGAATGATCTTATTGGTTCTTTTTTGTAAGATCTGGGCTCCGTAATATACCCCAAAAGTAAAAGCTATAACAAATGCCGGGCTGTTAAAAAAACTATTCATCTTAATAAAAAATCAAAGTGGTGACTGATCTTTGGGTGATAAAGATTTGTTGTTTTTAGGATGATGTCCCATTCTTTTTCGTAAGTACTGATGTGTCCATCCTGTAGCAGCTAAGGTAAGAATGGTGCTTATTACTGCAGCAGTTAGGATAGGCAGCGCTGCATTTTTAAGGATGTTGAGATGCAGCATTACAGCCACGCCGGCAGGTACAAAAAAGAAAGCAATATTATTTGAAAGAAATGCTGAAATGTCCTTTACCCATGCAAGCTTTATCCAGCCCCGCTTCAGCAGCAGGGTTAATATAATCATTCCTATAATACTGGCAGGTATTTTAAATGGAATAAAATGAGCGAACAGTTCGCCAGCAGCTAAACATCCAAAAATGATGGTGCATTGTCTTATCATATAATAATTTACCGGTTCAACGTTTTTAAAAATATTTCCAGCTATTTTTTATAAGGTTTAATTGCCGGGATTGAATTTCAGGATGGGAGGTTCCAGGTCAAAGCCTTAAATGTTTGCAAATCTACCGGTTATAAGCGAAGTGCAGCGTGAGAATTATCATTGGAGCAATTAAAAATAAGCTGTACTTTTGCAGCCTGAAATTTGGTGCAGCCTGCAACTGCCCTATTAATTTTTAATTTTCCCCGCTTTAGCCGGGGGATCAGATTTCAAAAGCTATGGCATTACACAATCGTGTTTCCCGAAGGGAGCTTAAAGAGCGTATTTTAAAGGATAATACGCCACGTACTACTATTTCCTTTTACAATTATTTTAAAATTCCCGACGCGGTATTGTTTCGGAATAGTTTGTACAGGGAGTTTTCCAGTTTGGGTGTTTTAGGAAGAATATATGTAGCTTCAGAAGGTATCAACGCGCAAATAAGCCTGCCTTCAGAAAATTTTGAAAAATTCAGGCAGTATCTATACTCCATAGACCCGGCCCTCAATGACCTGCGCCTCAATATTGCAGTAGATGACGATGGTAAGTCCTTTTACGTATTAGATATAAAAGTGCGTCATAAAATTGTGGCAGACGGGATTGAAGACCCCACATTTGATATGGCAAACAGGGGTAAATATGCCGATGCTGAAAAGTTCAATCAGCTGGCTGCCGATCCGGGCACCATCATTATTGATATGCGCAATCATTATGAGTATGAGGTAGGTCATTTTGAAAATGCTATTGAAGTCCCCAGCGATACCTTCCGTGAGCAGCTGCCCATGGCGGCAGATATGATGCAGGAGCATAAGGATAAAAATATTATTATGTACTGTACAGGAGGTATCCGCTGTGAAAAAGCGTCAGCTTACATGCTGCACAAAGGCTTTAAAAATGTATTTCACCTGGAAGGAGGAATTATTAATTATGTAAACAAGGTAAAAGAACAGGGACTTGAAAATAAGTTTCATGGAAAAAACTTTGTTTTTGATCAAAGATTGGGAGAGCGGGTTACTGATGAGATCATAGCCAGGTGCCACCAGTGCGGAAAACCTGCAGACACGCATGTAAATTGCATCAATGATGCCTGCCACCTGTTGTTTATTCAATGTGAAGAATGTGCCAAAGAGTTTGAGGGTTGCTGCAGCTTTGAGTGCAGGGATTTTATTCATTTACCGGCCGAAGAGCAAAAAGAAAAGCGAAGAGGGATTGATCTGGGCAGAAATGTATTTAATAAATCAAAATCAAGGTTAGATCATCTGAGCATTAAAAAATAAATAAAATAACTTTTTTTTAAATACTGCAGCGTTTGGAACAAAGTTTGCGTCTGAAGGGTTGGAACATAAAGCTATACTTTTATGAAACGTATTTCCCGAATGCTATTACTCTTAATACTGGTCTCTACACCTGTTTTTCTTTTCGTGATTGATAATCAACATGTAATGAACGATAGCTCGAGAAAAAATGCTGATCCGGAGCCAGAGAAAAAATATAAGATCATTTATTCAGCTTTTTCCGCTGTTACAGAATAGATAGGATAAATTAGTTTTTTTCAGTTTTCAGCTGTTCAATTTCCTGCTGAAGCTGCATAAGAAGCTCCTGTATATGCAGAATTTTGTCGGATTTGCCGGAAGGTGAATAAGTAGCCAGTTCAGATTTTTTGCCGGTTTCAGTGTTTTCTTCCTGTAATTCTTCCACATCCTCCTGAATTTCTTCCACGTCTTCCTGTATTTCTTCTACATCTTCCTGAATTTCTTCCACGTCTTCCTGCATTTCTTCTACATCTTCCTGAATTTCTTCAATATCTTCCTGTATCTCTTCCACGTCTTCCTGAATTTCTTCAATATCCTGGCTGTTTTTATTTACCGACATTTGTATAAATATGGCCAGATATATGGCTTCCAATGAAACGATCGTGGTCAGCGTCAAAAGCATTTTATCAAAGCTGACAATGTGGAGCGAAGGAAGCAGGAATGCTATAACAAACAGCAGTGTATGTACTACCAGGGAGGCAGTTGAGCCAATCCAGCGGGTAGCAATATCTGCTATATGTTCGAGTCTTGCCTTATTGCGTTCTCTTAAACTATTATGGTCTTTGGGGCTTGTCATTTGAGGGCGCAAAGGTAGACAATATATTTTGATCCGCCGGTATGTTTTTGCCTGTTTTCCCCTTTACTGTTCCCACAGTTTTACACCGCCATTGATACCATCAATATTATTTACCAGGATAATATTATCGTCTAACTCAAAATCCAGCTTTTTGGATAGTCCGCCGCCTAGATATAAGCGCTCATAATTGAAAACCGTTTTTATAACAGACAGCACATACTGCATTCTTTTATTCCACTTTCTTTTGCCTGTTTTATTGAAGGCGGCTTCACCAATAAAAGCATCGTAATCCTTTCCCTTGTAAATAGGATGGTGAGCTACTTCCAGGTGAGGCAAAACTTTCCCGTCAAGGTAAAAAGCTGTTCCGAAGCCGGTGCCCAGGGTAGCCATCATTTCAAACCCTTTTCCGCTTACGCAGCCAAGTCCCAGCAGATCAGCATCATTCACCACGCGGGCAGGTTTCCCCAGTGTAACCATTAGTTCTTCGGCCAGGTTAATGCCCGCCCAGTAATCAGTACCTAGATTGGGAGCTGTATGCACTATACCATCTCTTACATAGCCCGGGAACCCTGCAGATATACGGTCATATTTAAAATCTTTTACCAGCTCTTTTATGGAGTTCAACACATTTTTAGGATCGGCAGGTTGAGGGGTAAGCACCTTGGTATATTCATGCAAAATTTTACCATTTTTATTCAGGGTACAGGCTTTGATCTTTGAACCCCCGATATCAATAGAAAGTGTTACAGGTGCCTTTTTAACGGATGCTGTGTCCGGGTTTTGTTTTTTTGCCATATATTAAAAATTATGTATTTTACTTGTTAACTTTTGTTTAGTTCACGCTTTATATTTTTATCTGTTTTTTTAATTTCTTCAATGACATTATTATATCTGAATATTTTAAATTTCTTGTTATTCTCCAATTTCCATAAATAGCTCAGGAGTTCCTGCTTTTGAGCTTTTGTAAGATTGTGAGGTATAATTAATTTTACCAATCTGCCAGTTTCGTCAAATTCAAAATAAGGATTTAATATCGTATTTGTTAGCACATAAAAATTTTCAAAATCCTGCATTTCTATAACGTTATCTTCTAATTTTTCAAGAATTTTATAGTAGTACTCATATAAATTAATGATTTGAAATCTCAGAGAATCATTGGTTATTGTTTTTAAGTTGGTGAACTTTAATGATTCATATCCCGATTTGTTTATGATAGGTGTAAAATTTCTGAACAGAATATTATAATATAATCCTATGGAATCCTGCGGAACAAATTTACCGTCAATCCAGTTCCTTATAACGGAAATTGCCCTTAAACTTAAAGTATGGCCATTGATATTTGACTCAAAATCTTCTAAATCCGAGTTTATTCCATTATCAATTTCAGTTAATATTTTATTTTCAGATATCTTATCATCCTGACTCAAACTCCATTCTGTCAAAAAGAAAGCAAGAAATACACTAACAAAAATTAAAATAAACTGAAAGATATATTCTTTCCATTTCTTCATATTAGCAGCAGGTGATTTAAATATCTTTTTCAAAATATAAATAGATATATATCGCCGAACCAAATTTAGTAGCATCCGTAGAAGTTAACCTGTAACCTTTTTGAGCGTATTCATCTAACTTCAGCTGAATATCTGCTTTGGATTTTTTGGCGATATGATTGGAATCTAATGTTATTTTAGAGTAATAAATAAGTGTTTCCACTTTGTATTCTTTCATACTTTTCCGGGGTTTAGATTCATAAATCAAAGCTAACGTTCAAACAGGCCAAAAGAGCCTCCCGTCCAGGTTTTATCCTTGTTATATCTTACGCCGATCATTTTGCCTTTGCTTAATCTTACTAAATTATTGGCAGGTACCGGGCGTTCCTTTCCTTGAGGCCAGAAATAAAATATGCGGATCTCAGCTTTTGCAGGTTCATCAGGAGTTTGAATAGCCGGTGCATACGTTACTTTTCGCTGAAGTATCCAGTTTTCAGGATCGGTTATTTTTTCTATATCCGCCGGGGTAACGTCAATCACCACACCCTGTCCCGCAAAAGAAAATAAGGGCTTCAGCACATAATTTTCCAGGTCCTGTGGAACCTGTTTCACCTGGCTGAGATACCTGGTTGGAGGAATATTGGGATGGTCAATTAAAGGCAATGTGTATTTGCTGATGCGGTAGAACCAGTTGGGGTGCGGCATCCATTCCACCTCTATATCTTCAAAAAGCACTTTGGCCTTTTGCTGCACCCAATCTTCCTGTTGCAGCAGCTCATCAAAAATAACACGGTTATAAATTCTTTTAATTAAAGTTTCTTTTCCGTTATTAAGATAAAAAAGCTGTTTCCCTTTCGGTATAAGCTCGGTTATACAAACGGGTTTGATGCCTAAGTACTGCTGCGTGCAATAAAAGTCAATATTGGTTTTCTGTTTTTCAGGGAAAATTTCCAGCAGTATTACGTTTTCAGGCGGGTGGTTTTTAAGGATCATATTTTTCAGCAGCTCCAGGTAGCTTTCCCTTGTAAGATTGCCTAAGTAGCTGGAATAATTAGCCGGAGTACTGAAATGTTTATGGTACACATCATCTAACAAAACCTCGAAAGAAAAGAGGGAAGGGAAGGCCTGCATCTCTATGAGTTGCGGCTCGAGTTCATTTTTTTCATTAAGACAAACACCAAAATCAAAAGTAATGCATTCCGGGCGCTCATCGTTGTTCTGAACCTCAAGGTTTTTAGGGATTGAGTTTTGTGTCAGCTCCTTAAAACCGGGTTTCATTATTACATCCACAATGCTTTCGCAGGCGCTGATGATCTGGTCCGAAAAATATTTGGGAATAAATATGGGTGTTTCTGCAGTCCTGAATTGCAGAGGCACATGTATGCTGTTGAGCTCCGATACAAAAGCATTATACTTTTCCTGCGTGAAGTGCTTATTAAAGGCTTCTCTTAATTCTTTTACCATGGAAAAAAATATACAGACAAGATAACGAATTAGTTTTTAGTATAAAGCATTATAAGCAAAAGTTTTTTAAGGACTGTGCAGCGTTAGAAAAACCAACAAAACCCCTACCTTGCAGTTATGAAGCATTTACGGGCTTTAAGAAAATATTTCTGGAAATACAGAGTGAGATTAGGTGCCGGGATTTTATTTGTAGTATTGTCGAATTATTTCAATGTGCTCTCTCCCCAGCTTATGCGCTTTATTATCAATTATGTGGATAATGCGCTTTCTCTTACAAAAACTGCCACAGTTAATGACAACCGCGATGGTTATGACATTCTGGTAAGTAACATTATTCATTGGATAAACCAGGAGAGAAGCGTGGGGCAGGTGGTAATTATAGCAAGCCTTATTATTTTGCTGCTGGCCCTGTTAAGAAGCTTTTTCATGTTCCTGATGCGGCAGACTATTATTGTAATGAGCCGGCATATTGAGTACGACCAGAAGAATGAAGTGTACACCAAATATCAAAGCCTGGATAGTTTGTTTTTTAAGCGTCATAATATTGGTGATTTAATGAACCGTATTGCAGAAGATGTGAGCCGTGTGCGGATCTTTACCGGCCCGGCTATTATGTATATTGTTAACCTTGTATCAGTAATAGCGCTGAGCGTTTTTTTTATGCTCAAAAGCAGTCAAGAGCTCACTTTATATGTATTGCTCCCTTTGCCTGCGCTGGCAATTATTATTTATTTTGTTAACAGTACTATTCATAAAAAAAGTGAACGCATACAGGAAGCCTTGTCAGATCTTACAACGAACGCCCAAGAGTCCTATTCCGGTATAAGGGTTATAAAATCTTTTGTTCAGGAAAGAGCCATGCTTGGCTTTTTTAAAAGCAATACAGAAAAATACAGGCAGAGCGCCGTGAGCCTGGCAAAAACAGAAGCGATCTATTTCCCTGCTATCAACCTGCTCATAGGTGTCAGCACATTGCTCACTATAATGATAGGGGGGCTGTATTATATAAATAACGAGCACAATATTACTCCCGGCACTATCGTGGAGTTTGTGGTTTATGTAAATATGCTTACGTTTCCTGTGAGTGCCATAGGGCTTACAGCCAGTATGGTGCAGCGGGCAGCCGCTTCGCAAAAAAGACTGAATGAGTTTTTAGACATTAACCCGGAAGTGTACGACAGCAGCACGGCCCGGGAAGTGAAGCTTGAAGGAAAGGTTGATTTCAATAACGTAACATTTACTTACCCTGATACAGGGATTGTGGCTTTAGAGAACTTCAGCCTGCATATTCATAAAGGTGAAAAGATTGCTGTTACAGGCCGAACCGGAAGCGGGAAGTCAACTATTGCACAATTGCTGTTACGTATGTATAATGTGCAGCAGGGAAGCATTGAACTGGACAATATACCTCTTAAAGATATACAGCTCCCTTCTTTGAGAAACCAGGTAAGCTATGTGCCGCAGGATGTTTTTCTATTCAGCGATACGGTAGAGAATAATATCAGGTTTGGTATCCCGAATGCAAAAAAGGAGGCTGTGGTAGAAGCTGCAGTAATTGCAGGAGTGGATAAGGAAATAGAAGGGTTTTCAAACGGGTATGATACCCTGATAGGCGAGAGAGGCGTTACGCTAAGCGGCGGCCAAAAGCAGCGGATATCCATAGCGCGTGCGCTGATCAAAGATCCGTCTCTTATTATTTTTGATGATTGCCTGAGCGCAGTAGATGCTAAAACTGAAATAGAGATCATGGGCCGGCTCAACCGGTTCCTGGCTGATAAAACTGCCATCATTATTACCCACCGCGTATTTTCCCTGTTAAACTTTGACAGGATCATTGTGCTGGATGAAGGCCGCATTGTGGAACAGGGCACTCATGCACAGCTAATGCAAATGGAAGGAGGATTATATGCAAAGCTTTACAGGCAGCAGCAGGGAAGTGCAGTCAGTAACGGGTAGGAAGATGTACGATATGTGTACGATGTACGAAATAAAAGCCAAAGGCTAAAAGCAGAAAGCTGGAAGCAAAAAGATAAAAGCCTTCTGCCTTAAGCTTCCGGCCTTTAGCCATAAACCATATAGTGCAGAAATTCTATACTCAATTACAGCTAACCAGCATCCAGTATTGTAAAAGCTTCATGCTTCAAGCCTCTTGCCTTCAGCCATAAATCATACAGTACAGAAGTTCTATACTTGAATAATCAATAATCCATGCTCGATATTTATTTATAGAAAGCCTTACGCGTTCTGCTTTCAGCCTTTTGCATAAGTCTAAACTCTTTTGTTCTTTCAAACAGTAAATCCTATTTTTATCAGATGACATTTTCTATTACGATTATCATTACGGCTATTACGGTTATCGTTTCTTTGATGGGGTTCAACAGTCCTAAAGTAATAGATAACCTTATCTTTTATGGCCCTGCCATTTCCCGGCATCGTCAATACTATCGCTTTATTACCTGTGGTTTTATTCATGCTGACTTTATGCACCTTGCGTTCAATATGCTGGCATTCTACAGCTTTGGGCAATACTTAGAGCTGGGATTGTTTTCTTCTCCTGATATATTTGGAAGCGAAGCGCCCTTTTATTATATCATGCTTTATGTGGGGGCATTGATCATTTCAAGTGTTCCTGACTATTTCCGGCATAAGGATGATTATCATTTCAGGAGCCTGGGTGCTTCCGGTGCCGTGTCGGCCGTTATTTTTGCCTGTATAGTATTGTATCCCACGCTGCCCATCAGCTTTTTCTTTTTGCCGGGTATTCCGGGCTGGATATTTGGCTTGCTCTACCTTGGTATCTCTGCTTATCTCGATAAGCAGGGCGGTGGCCGCATTAACCATGGAGCGCATTTATGGGGCGCTGTATTCGGAATTGTTTATACCGTGTTATTTGTGTCCTTAAAAGGAAATATAAATATATGGCAGAACTTTATAAGCAATATAAGCGGATGATTTTACTGATTAAAATCAGTAAAATACTCATCAAAAAGTAGTATTTTAGTTTTGATAAACGATTTGTATAATTAAATGTATTGCGATGTCTGAACATAATTTTCCACGAGGCTTTGAATCCTGGCAAAAAACCCATTTTGAAGTAGTAGAAGCACTGTGCTATTTAAGAGACCTGGAAGAAGAAAAGCAGGTAAAAAATTTTTCTCAAATGATCGACCATGGCGCAACTGAAGATCTGTACAAGCTGGCCATTCAATTAACAGATAAGTTTGAAACAGAAAACGTAGACCGGTCGGGCAGCACTTTGTTTGACCTTGTTGAAGCATTTGTGTGTAAAGAAACAAAGCATTAGTTCAGATTGTCTTATATAAAAAACGGCGTGGCTCTTAATTGAAACCACGCCGTTTTCTTAAGTGGAGGCGACCGGACTCGAACCGGTGTCCAAACATATTCTCCAAAAGCTTTCTACATGCTTATTTTCTTATTGATTGTAGGCGATGAACAGGAAAGAAACAAACACGATTCAACGCTTAGCTGCATAGTCTTTTGCTACGCTCACAGCCTTACGCAGCAGCATTCTGAATTTGATTGTTGAGTCGGCGGCGGAGCCTGGTATCAGAACAACCTGCTCAACGCGGCCCTAATGACTATCTAATCACTGATTAGGCAGCCATGGCATACTGTGTATTGCCATTTATAGTTTGAGTATTCAGATTTAC
>DAOLFI010000469.1:0-3771 GCA_035326385.1 Niabella sp. | reverse complement strand
GAATACCGCAGTGCAGCCCTGCTAAAATTTAGCCTTTAGCTAAAATTGCTGCAGATTTTTTTATGAAAGCAATGTACCCTGAATTTTTGAAAGCCTGTTTTTTGCTTATTTTTGCAGCCGGTTTTTCGGGATGTAGCGCAGCCCGGTAGCGCACTACGTTCGGGACGTAGGGGCCGCTGGTTCGAATCCAGTCATCCCGACAATTATTTAAAAACCTTCAGTCTTATCCCTGAAGGTTTTTTTATGAGCAGCAGCGCAGGAAGCTCATAGCAATTTCCAATATTACCCTTTTTCATTCAGCCGCCTATAGCTGTCTTGAAACCGGTTCCCGGTACGCTGGAATATAAAGATCACTTATATCAACTATTCAATTTACCCGTCACTTCCTCTTTATAACTATAGCCGATGGGGATTTTTATGCTGCCAATTTCGATTTCCGTGGCAGTAAAAGCAGTTATCTTATTCCTGTTTACGATAAAGGATTTATGTATCCGTAAAAACCAGGGGGATAGTTCTTTTTCCACTTTACTAATCTGGTATTTTATTAGTATTTTTTCTCCATTCTCAAGATTAAGTTGTATAAAGTCTTTGAGGCTTTCAATATACAGGATACCGGCTTCGTTTAACTGGTGTGTTTTGGTACCCGATTTCAGGTAAATAAAGTGAGGGATAACAGGTTGCCCTGCCGGTGCTGGTACTGGCGATTGCCGCCCCTGCCGGCGATAAAACTTCTCAACAGCTCCTATAAAACGGTCAAAAGTGATGGGTTTTAGTAAATAGTCAATTATATCAAAAGCATATCCGTCTATTGCATATTCCCTATGAGCCGTGGTGATGATTACTGCCGGTGGAGTTTTCAGTATCCGGAGCAGATCAATACCGGACAGTTTCGGCATTTGTATATCAAGGAATAATAAGTCAACCGGGTGCTCCCGCAACATAGCAGATACTTCCCATGCATTGGCACAAGCGCCTTTCATATCCAGGATTCCTGATTCTTTCACATATTTTTTCAGTAATTCCTGAGCAAGGGGTTCGTCATCGGCAATAATACAGGATGCTATCATAGCAATTTTAATTGAAGTTGAACGACAAAGGTATCGTCCGTTTGCCTGATTTTCAGCAAATGCTTTTGGGGATATAACAGCTCTAATTGCTTCCGCAGATTTTTCAACCCTATACCCTCAACAACAGGTTTTGCCGAATCAAATGGATTTTTCGCTGTAAAATTAAGCTCTCCCGATACAATTTGTGTTTTGATATGCAGATAAGCAATACCCGTTGTCTTTTCCACTCCATGTTTGAACATGTTTTCTACAATGGATAATAAGAGTAATGGGGCTATGGTATAGGAGGCATCCGTGGTATACTTGTTATCAACGACCAGGCGATTGCCAAAACGGGTTTTTTGCAGGTCAAGGTAGTTATCCAGTACATGAATTTCCCTGTCAATGGGTACATAGGTATCATTGCACCCGTAAAGCAGGTAATCCAGAATCTGAGAAAGCTTATCAACTGCAGGAGCCGCCTGGCGGGATTGCTGTAGCGCCAGCGAATAAATACTGTTGAGGGTATTGAACAGGAAATGCGGGTTTAACTGTGATTTCAGCGCACTTAACTCTGCTACCACTTTTTCTTTCTCAATCCCCGCCTGCCGGCGTATCATGTGTTGCCTTTCTATCAGCAGATAAAATATTACAAAAGGAAAGCTTCCGGATAAGGCACCCATTACATAATGATGCAGTAAAATTTTTATTTGACTGAGTATCTGTATCACTTTCTCCTGCCCGTCATTGTTGCTTCCCAGCAATGGCTCCAGCACATAAATAACCAATATGCGCTGCAGTACTGCTATTATATATATACCAATAATCAATTCCAAAACCCCTCTCCCTATTTTTTTTCCGTCTGCAAAGAAGGGTATGATCCGAAAACAAATAAAATAGCTGGTGGAAATAATAGAGAACTGGTAGATGAATACGATAAGAGCCCGTTCCGAAACCGTGTAACTATCTGACCCTGTTTCTCCCTCATTAAAAAAAATATTCTGGAAAAAATAAAACAGGTATAGTATCACCCAGAATAAGAAATGACGTTCCCAGGGCAATGATTTTGGAGATGGCATGTTTGTCTTCATACGAAATAAAGCTACAAACTCTCACTCACTCCTGCTGGTACTGAGACAAACACAGGCTATTCAGGCACCAACCATGTCTTTTTGGACATGTACCGGGTTTTCGTGTGTTTGTACCCGGATTGCTCATGATTGCCGAAAATCTATTTTCTGAAACGAAAAGAAAACCAGATTTGCTGAAACAATTCATCTGAATGAAAAAGATATATGCCCTTGCCATCGCAATTATATATGCGCTAAGCATAAGCGCTCAACAAAACCCCGATCAGGATAATGAGCAGATCAAATCGTTACTTAATACCTTTATGACGGCAATTAAGACCCGTGACAGCAGTTCCATGTTTTCTCTTTTTGCTGATGTGCCGGTCACCTGGGTTGGAGCCTGGCAGCCCTATACACTAAAAGAGAAGCGGGCAACAGCCCAAACACCAGGTTATTGGGTATCTGATTATAAAAAATGGTTCAGATCTGTAATGGCCAGTGGTTATAAAGAAGAATTATTCAGCAATCCTGTGATCGTGCAGGATGGCACTATCGGTAGCGTTACTTTTGATTATAGTTTTTGGTCAAACCATAAAAAAGGGAATTGGGGTAAAGAAAGCTGGGGGTTGGTAAAAATTGACGGGCGCTGGAAAATTGTAAGCGTTATCTTTTCTGCGGAGCTGGAGCACTACCGGCAACAGCCAATAGCCCAGGCCGGCGACAGAACTATTCTTCATCCAATTATTGAGAAGTATCTCCAATCCTATATTGACACTGCCGATTACAGGGGAGTAGTGCTGGTAGCTCAGGGTGACTCAGTCCTGCACCACGCTGCATATGGATTGTTTGATACAGAAAATAAGATTTCCAATCAGCTTCACTCAAAATTTCTAATCGGATCGCTCACAAAATCATTTACGGCAGTAGCTATAATGCAACTGGTGGATGCCGGGAAAATTGACTTATTCGCTCCGCTGCAACAATATATTCCCCAATTAGCTCCCGAACTTGCCAAAGGGTTAACGATTCATCATTTGCTGAAACAGCAGTCAGGATTGCCTGTTTTTATAGATGATTTGACCATTATCGATGTGATGGACATCAGCTCAAAAGAACTACTGGATGTGATTAATAAAGCTAAAAGACATTTTGAACCTGGTTTAAAGCACGAGTATTCCAATATAAATTACACCCTGCTGGCTATGGTGATAGAAAATATAAGCGGGATGCCATATGAACAATATTTGCAGCAAAAAATATTTACTCCGCTGCACATGACGCAAAGCGGGAATGAACGCCTTAGCAACACCCCTGCTGACCGGGCTACAGGCTATCGAAATATCAACGGGGTAAAACGGCGTGTTCAAAATGTGGTATCCTATGCTCTGGGCTCAGGCGATATTTACGCTACTGCTGCGGATATTTTAAAATGGAGCAATGCTCTTCATTACGGCGACCTTTTATCTGACAAAAGCAAGGCCTTACTATTTGATGGTGGTTCGGAAGACTGGGGATATTATGGTTATGGGTTCCGCATACAACCGTATCAGCGGGCATCAGATACATCTTCCGCAGGCACATTGATCAGGCATGGTGGCACTATGAACGGGTTTATATCCAACTATCATTACTACAAGGAAGACAATCTCACAATT
>DAOLFI010000468.1:0-3772 GCA_035326385.1 Niabella sp. | reverse complement strand
ATTTGGCCGCAACCTCAGCTATCCGGCCCCAGGCTATTATATTGTGCCATTGAGTTTCTTTTACCCGCTCTCCTTTGGCGTTTTTATACGTCTCACTGGTAGCTATACTAAAGCGAGCCATTTTCTTACCGCTTTCCATAACCCTGATTTCAGGAGCATTACCTAAATTTCCTATTAGTTGTACTTTGTTTTTAAGAGCATACATAACTGTAAATTTTGTGCCCACCACAAGGCGGGCGGTTTAACAATCTTTATTTCAACCGGCCGGTAGCGCTTCCCGGCCTGTGACACAAAGATGCGATAGCAGCAATGCCGTAGTCGTATTTTAAGGGTTTACTTACGACAATAACCGTTTATAAGCGTTTACAAACGGTTATTCAGGGATTACAGGATAATGAATACACGAATGTGCCCCGGAACGGAGGTCACATATAATTCAATAAAAGTTTAGGGCAGCTTTTCGGCGCCTCTATCCGGAAAATATAAAGATGACTCCCTATTAACTTGTTTTCCTATAATTTAAGATTGCCAAACCATTCAGCAGCACAGCAAAACCCGTCATAACCAGGAAATGATTTTTGATATGGATAAAACCGCTTCCTTTTAAAACTATCATCCGCACTACTTCAATAAAATAGGTTACAGGATTGCACTTTGCAATAATGTACGCCCATCGGGGCATACTGTCAACAGACGTAAACAAACCGCTCATCAGCATAAAGATCATAATAAAAAAGAATGTTACAGACATTGCCTGTTGCTGTGTATCAGCAAAGGTTGAAATAAGCAATCCCAGGCCTAATAAAGACACTAAATAAATTGCCAGATAGCCATACAATAGTAATAAGCTTCCAACAGGCACAATGCCATAAACAAAACGTGCCACTACCAGCAGCCCTACACTAAAAACAAACATCCCGATTATCCAAAAAGGAATAAGCTTGCCCAGAATGAACTGATATTTTTTAATAGGTGTAACGTTGATTTGCTCTATTGTTCCAGCTTCTTTTTCTTTCACAATATTCAAAGCGCACATATATGTTCCTACCATTGTTACCAATACTACCAATATGCCCGGAACCATAAAAAACCGGTAATTCATAAATGAATTAAACCAATTTGACGAAGCAACAGCAATAACAGGCACTGCATTGAATTTATCGGGCTGCAACCATTGCAGGCGAATATCTGTATTGTATGCATTGATGATCTGGCTGAGATAGGCACCGCCCAAACCTGCTTTTACACCATTGATTGCATTAACAGCAATAAATAATTTTTGCTCACCAGCCTGTCCGCCAGTCAGGTTTTCACGAACTAAGTCTTTTTCAAAACCCCGCGGGATCTCTAAAATCAAATCGGATTTGTCTTTTTCCACCTCATTAAACGCACTTTGAAACGAGCTGCTATAATCTGCCAATCTGAAATATCCCGAAGCGGTAATTTTTGAAATTAATTGTTGTGAGTAAGCAGAATGATCATGATCAACTATTGAAATATTGATATTCTTTACCTCGTAATCGGCTGCTAACGGAAGTATAAGCAACTGAATTATAGGAACCACAAAAATCAGAGGCAATAACGCTTTATTGCGAAAGATCTGCCTGAACTCTTTTCTTAATAAAAATTTCAATGTTCTCATACCAGCCGGGTTTTAAATTTTTTCAAGCTCACTACCAATAAAAAACAGGCCATTCCAAAAAGCACCAATGTTTCTTTCCATACAGCACTAAAGCCCAGTCCTTTTATCATTATGGATTTTACAATGGTATAATACCATTTGGCCGGAATGATATTGCTGAATACCTGCAGGGCAACGGGCATATTTTCTATAGGAAACATAAAGCCTGTAAACAACATAGTTGGCACTAACATCCCCATCATTGAAATAAGCATGGCTGCCTGCTGCGACTGTGTTACATTTGAAATAAGCAAGCCTAAGGCAAGCGCTGTAATGATCAGCAGCACACTTTCTGCAAATAACAACAGAAAGCTTCCTTTAATTGGCATATCTAAAAGTGCTACACTCAAAATGAGAATGACAGCAAGATTTACAATAGAAAGAAACAAGTACGGAATTGCTTTTGAAACAATTACCATAACAGGATTAAAAGGTGATACCAACAGCACTTCCATAGTACCATTTTCTTTTTCCCGAACTATAGAAACGGAAGTCATCATTACACAAACCAACATCAGTACCAATGCCATAACACCCGGCACAAAGTTGGTAGCGCCTTTTAATTCCGGATTATATAACATTCTCATTTCGGGCACAATACGCAACGGCAGTGTACTGTTCTTTATCAGCTCCTGCTGGTAGTCCATAATAACTGCAGTAGCATAATTGGTTAATGTGCTGGCCGTATTGGGGTCCGAAGCATCGGCAATTATCTGTACCTGGGCCTGGTTCAGATGTAACAGATCTTTGTTGAAATTGACAGGAAAAATAATTGCCAATTTTATATTCTCCTCTTTAAAAGCCTCTTCAATCTGATGATGATTCATCAATGTTTTCTGAATTTCAAAACTCCTGCCCGCTTCTATTTTGTTAATAATTTGTTGGGTGGCTTCATCTCTGGCATAATCGCAGATAACAATTTTAGAATTTTTGATCTCGTTGGTCAATGCAAAACCAAATAAGAGAATCTGCATGATGGGTACACCAAAAAGCATTAACAGTGTTTTTTTATCACGGAATACATGATAAAATTCCTTCTTTACAAATGATAAAAACTGCTTCATCATTAATCTGATTTTCGTTTTGCCCCTCTTGCCAAATTATAAAACACTTCGTCCATTGAGGTTGCTGAATATTGTTTCTTTAAGCTATCTGGCGTATCTAATGCCTTTATTACCCCGTCCACCATCATCGAAATACGATTGCAGTATTCGGCTTCATCCATATAGTGCGTAGTAACGAAAATAGTAATGCCTCTGTCCGCTGCTGCATAAATTAAATCCCAGAACTGCCGTCTTGTAATGGGGTCAACACCTCCTGTAGGTTCATCCAGAAACACTATTTTGGGTTCATGTATTATCGCTACTGAAAAAGCCAGTTTCTGTTTCCAGCCCAAAGGCAATGAAGCCACCAGCTTTTTTGCTTCGCTTTTTAATCCCAATGTTTCAATCAGTTCATTACTTTTTTCTTTCAACTGCTTATCAGCTAAGCCATAGATGCCGCCAAAGAACTGTATATTCTCTAGAAGGGTTAAATCTTCGTATAACGAAAATTTCTGACTCATATAACCGATATTCTTTTTTATTTCTTCGGTCTGTTTGTAAATATCAAAACCTGCAATAGAGGCACTGCCGGAAGAGGGTATAGAAAGTCCGCAAAGCATTTTCATTGCAGTTGTTTTTCCAGCGCCATTTGCTCCTAAGAAACCAAAAATCTCACCTGCATACACTTCAAAAGTGACTTCATTTGTAGCGATGAAATCGCCAAACCGCTTGGTAAGCTTATCTGTTTTTATTACTACTTCTTTCATTTGCTTTAAAAACCCATGATAGGTAAATTAGTATTGTTCATAAAATATTTACTGCCTGCCATGTTTCGCCTCCCCTTTAGAAAGGTCAGGAGGTGCTTTCATCAGATTTATAAAACAATCTTCAATGCCTGGTGTGATACGTTTTATTTCAATATCCCGGAAGTGGGCTTCCTGTAAGGTTTGTACCAGTTCTGCCACTTGCAGATAGTCCGATGATTTTTCGAACAGGTCCGAACCTTGCAATGTTTTTATTACTTCGTTTGCAGAAGGCCTGTAATAGT
>DAOLFI010000467.1:0-3785 GCA_035326385.1 Niabella sp. | reverse complement strand
TGATCGATGATGATAAGGCCGTGTGGATACAGGGGCGGGCAGCCTGGCTGCTATCAACCCTGTACAACACCATTGAGCCCAGGAAGGAATGGCTGGATGCTGCTAAAGCTGGTATTGATTTCTTAAACAAATATTGTTTTGATACAGATGGGCAGATGTTCTTCCATGTTACAAGAGACGGGAGGCCCATCAGGAAAAGAAGATATTTTTTTTCTGAAACTTTTGCCGTAATTGCCCATGCGGCTTATGCTAAAGCCAGCGGTGATGAGCAGGCAGCTGCAAAAGCAAGAGCGCTTTTCACTACCTGTATTCAATATGCCGATGGAGAAAAAAAACTACCTGCAAAATTCACCGGTCCCCGACCTTCCAGGGGCATTGGCGTTCCCATGATCATGATGAATACCGCACAGCAATTGCGTGAGACCATCGGAGATCCGCGTTGCGATGAATATATTACTAAATGGATCAGGGAGATAGAAACGTATTTTGTGAAAGATGATATACAATGCGTGATAGAGCAGGTAGCGCCCGACGGCAGCATTATTGATCATATTGACGGAAGAACATTAAATCCCGGCCACGCAATTGAAGGCGCCTGGTTTATTTTACATGAAGCCATGCACCGAAACAACGACCCTCATTTAATTGACCTGGGCTGCCGTATGCTGGATTATATGTGGGAACGTGGATGGGATAAAGAATATGGCGGTATCTATTATTTCAGGGATGTATATCATAAGCCCGTGCAGGAGTACTGGCAGGATATGAAATTCTGGTGGCCGCATAATGAAACCATTATTGCCACTCTATTGGCCTACCTGCTTACAGGAGATGAAAAATATGCTCAATGGCATCAAATGGTTCATGAATATTCATATTCTCATTTTCATGACAGGCAGCATGGAGAATGGTTTGGCTATCTGCACAGGGACGGAACCATTGCCCAGACAGCAAAAGGAAATTTATTCAAAGGGCCGTTTCATTTACCCCGGCAGGAATGGTATTGCTGTACGCTGCTAAACAGATATTTAGCGCATTAATAATAAAATACCTGGCTTTGCTCTTCTCCCCTTCTATCAAAAAATTAAAGCTATAATACCCTGAAAAATCTGCCTGTTTCCACAGCCCATACACACAATATTTTTCTATACTTCGCATTCACCAAATAATTGTTAATTTAGCCGCCACATAAAAGCATGCAATTATGTCCGAAGTTCAAAACAGGCAGTTTCTTGATTTTGAAAAACCGATCAAAGATCTGTTAGACGAAATTGAGTTAACTAACGAGCGACAAGTAAAAACCAATATTGATCTAAGCGCACAGATCGAGCAGCTTCAGAATAAGGTGGATGAAACCCGTAAGACTATTACCCACAATCTTACGGACTGGCAGCGTGTGCAGTTAAGCCGCCACCCCGACAGGCCTTATACCCACAAGTATATAGAGCTGATGACGGAAAACTATACCGAGCTGTATGGCGACCGTAATATTAAAGATGATAAAGCTATGGTAGGCGGTTTTGCTTCGTTAGACGGGCAAACCATAATGATCATTGGGCAGCAAAAGGGTTCCAATACCAAAAAACGGCAGCTGCGCAATTTTGGTATGGCCAATCCCGAAGGCTACCGGAAAGCATTGCGCCTGATGAAGCTGGCAGAAAAATTTAACAAACCCATTGTTACCTTAATAGATACACCCGGCGCCTATCCCGGCCTGGAGGCCGAAGAGCGCGGCCAGGGCGAAGCTATTGCACGTAACATTTATGAAATGATGCGTCTTAAAGTACCCGTAATCTGTATTATCATTGGCGAAGGGGCAAGTGGCGGTGCGTTGGGTATTGGCGTGGGCGACAGGGTGTATATGATGGAAAATACATGGTACACAGTTATATCACCCGAAAACTGCAGCACTATTTTATGGCGCAGCTGGGACTATAAAATGAAAGCCGCCGAGCAGCTCAAGCTTACCTCAGGTAAAATGAAAGAGTTTGGCTTAATTGACGGGATCATTCCAGAACCTGACGGTGGCGCCCATTGGAATTATATACAGTCTGCCCAGAATTTAAAAAAGCAGATACTGGCCGGGCTTGCTGAACTAAAGGACATAAAACCCGAAAAGCGCGTGGAAGCGCGTATAGAAAAATTCAGCAAAATGGGCTTCTGGGAAGAAGTGTAACGGAAAGATGACGGTTGACGGCATAATTATCACAACTCCGCTCTTACTGATAGTTGTATAATATTATTTTCATTTTTTAATCTTACTGTCTTTCTGACTTTCGGACTTCCCGACTTTATTCACAAACATCAAACTTTCAAACATTACACATACAATGTCTTTGCAACAACAACTTACAGGTACCGGTATCGCTATTGTAACACCGTTCACTTCTACCGGCGATTTTGACTGGCCTGCATTAGAAAATTTAATCAACTTCTGGATCAATAATAAAGTAGAATATTTAGTAGTAGCCGGAACTACCGGTGAAAGTGCTACCCTTACAAGAGAAGAAGAGCAGGTGCTTTTCGATTTCGTAAAAGAAAAAACTGCCGGCCGTGCCGGATTGGTAGCTGGTATTGGAGGTAACGATACAAGAGAGGCCGTACAGGCGCTTACTACCATGAAACTGGAAGGGTATGATGCTATTCTTTCAGTATCGCCTTACTACAACAAACCCCGCCAGGAGGGTATTTTTCAGCATTACAGGGCTATTAACGATGCAGCTCCGCTGCCCGTTATTATGTACAATGTACCCGGAAGAACAGGTATGAGCGTAAGCGCAGAAACCACCTTGCGCATTGCCGAAAACTGTAAAAACATTATTGCTACCAAAGAAGCTTCCGGTAATTTTGACCAGTTGAACCAGATCATGAAAAATAAGCCCGAAGATTTTATGCTTATCAGCGGCGATGACGGCATTACCTTGCCTATTATTGCCCTGGGCGCAAAAGGAGTTATTTCTGTTGTAGCCAATGCTTATCCCGGCGATTTTTCTGAAATGGTGCGTCTGTGCCTCGCAGGTAAATTCGCCGAAGCGCTGCCACTGCATTTAAAATATACAGATGTAATCAATTCTATGTTCAACGAGGGCAGCCCCTCGGGCGTAAAAGAGTATTTAAAGCAAATGGGACTATGCAGCACCGACTGCAGACTTCCTGTTGTGCCGGTAAGCGAAAAGTATGCTGCCTATATTAAAACACTAATGGCAGCATTGTGATCATCATATAATTTTTGTAAAAAGCTGTATATATTCTATACAGCTTTTTTTATGTCAGCTATGTATCAAAAGAACGTATACCGCAGTTATAGAACAGGTCTTTAAAATTCCAACTATTTTAAAGTCTTCAGTCTTATTCTTCAGTGGTCTTTTATGTTCCTGCGTGTAGTCTGTTATACCCGCCACCCTACCGAAGCTTTATAATAATAAGACCATAGTCATTCTTTTATTTTTATTGTCCCGTTCCTGTATATGTCCAGCGCCTTTTGTAAAAGACTTTTTATTTTCTTTAGCGGCAAATTTTTATTTGAATGAACCCTGAAAATTTTCATCCGGGAACGGCGCCCTTGTTCCAAACCGGGATGGTCAAGGTATTTTCCCTCCACCATAAGGATATAAGGTTCGTTTGTTTTCTTATCTGTCCATAAGTAGCAAAACATTTTCTTTTTATAGCAAAAGCAGGGCATGCCCCACTTTTGCGTTTCAGTTATGTTAATGTCCTGTTCCAGAATAATGCTTCGTAATGCAAGCAGACAACTCTTGTGCGGCTCTTCTTTATTCAGGTAATAA
>DAOLFI010000466.1:0-3787 GCA_035326385.1 Niabella sp. | reverse complement strand
TTAGCTTTTAGGAAGGGAGGGATACCCATATCTGTAAGCCTCGATATAGTTCCCCAGGCCGAATTGGTATGGATGGTTGATAACACCAGGTGGCCCGTCAGCGCAGCCCGTATGGCCATGTTGGCGGTTTCAGCATCGCGGATCTCACCCAGCATGATAATATCGGGATCCTGCCTCAAAAAGGTTCTTAATGCCTTTGCAAAGCTGAGCCCGATATTGTCACGCACCTGCACCTGGTTAATTCCCTGTAATGTATATTCAATGGGATCTTCTATGGTAAGGATATTTTTTGTTGAAAGATTTAATCTTTTCAGTGTTGCATATAGCGTGGTTGTTTTACCAGAGCCCGTTGGCCCGCTGATAAGTATAATTCCGTATGGCTTCTTTAATCCTTCAAGATAGTTGTTAAGGTCATTTTCGGAAAAGCCAAGATTTTCCAGTTCAATATCCGTTGCATCATTGCTTAATAATCTCAATACAACCTTCTCTCCATATAGAGCCGGAACTATAGAAACCCGGATATCAAATTTATCGCTACCCCTGTTAAAAAAAATGCGACCATCCTGGGGTAAGCGCTTTTCCGCAATATCCAGGTTAGCCGCTATCTTAATCTTATTGATCAGAGAAGGATATTGTTTTTTTTCAATCAGGTAACGTAACACAAGCAAGCCATCTACCCTTATCCTCACCCGGCAATCAATCTCATAGGTCTCTATATGAATATCGCTGCTCTTCAGCATTTTTGCCTCAGTGATCAGATCGCTCAAAAAATTATCCGGATGGCCCTCATAATAATTCTGCTGAAGGCGCATATCTGCAGTATCCCGTTTTGCATACAGGTGCTCCAATATCTGCGTCAATTTTTCCTCATCAATAAGCTCAAACTCTACGGAGCATCCTGTTATCAATTCAAGCTCTTCGATATGTTGCTGCAACTGGTTTTGATCAATAGCATTACTTGCGTACAATACAATTCCATTCTCCCGCTTTGAGGTAAAAGCAACCCGATAGCGCCATGCCAGCTCTGCTGTAATAATCGGTTTTATATCGTTTACAGGATTGTTCATGGATTAATTCTTATACTGAAATAAAAAACGGCCCAACAAAAATATATCTGTGGAAAGGTCATGATGAAACATGCTCTGATTCACTAAAAGCACTAAAGCCAATATAACCGACTGATATCCTGCCAGGGGAATAGTTTTTACTTCCTTATCACGGTTGTCAAACAAAATGCACAGCACCAGCAATAAGATTACCAGTAAAGAAGCTATGAAGAACAGCAGGAAATTTACTGCGGAAAATAAAGGAGTGATGCTGATCCAGAATACTATGTCGCCCACGCCTAATTTTCTATTGATGACCTCCCCTGTTGTTTTCCCTTTAATCAAATAAAATAGCAGCAGGAAAAGAGTTATTAACAAAACTATACCTGCGTTAAATAAAAGCTGATACAGCACTGCTATCCACCCCCTTTGCAGCAGCGTATATATGAAGATTGTAGCAAATAGCCCAATAAACAGGGACAAATACACGCAACGCTCTTTCAAATCCATATAGGCGATGGAAAGCAGCAATATAACAATTATGAAAAATAATAGCCCGGTCATTGTATTTAATCCGGTACAGTTTCCAGCAGTTTTTTATTCTGATCTATTTCCCACTGATTAAAAGTTCCGTCGCCATCAAAATCTGCTACTGCAGTAGCCCTTGCTCTAAACCCTTTTGGTGAGGCCTCGATAATTTCAATTTTATAATTCGCCTGACCTCCTTGTGTTGTCAGTTGCTGCTGCTCAAAAGAGAGGGCTGAAAGATCATCTGTATATACTGAGTTCTCAAAAAAATAGGACCGCTGCAAAGTGTATACATGTTGTAGTTGCAATTTGGCTTCGGTACTTTTTGCCTTAGAAATTAAAGGCATGAGACTGGGTAAAGCAAGTAACACCAAAATTCCTATTATAATCAGCACAACCAACACTTCCGTAAGTGTAAAGCCAGGCAAACCTGTTCCCATTTTCTTTCTTATTGAATCTCTGGTAAACAATAGCAACATTTAAAATATAAACTAAGCCCTTAAAAACTTTTCTATCTAAAGAATTCAGTGACAATTCAACTCAATTAAAAACCATTATGCACACATCAAAGCTATGGACACTGAACCATTAAAAAAATACGTATTACTACGTATTTTTTTAAACAAAATGATGTACTACCTTAACATTCAAGTGTACCTTTTAAAGATGAACATGCTATGCTTAAAAATTTACTCATGCTGTCATTTATACTATTGATATCTATACCGGTCAATGCCCAATACTATAATGACTATGTACGTATTGATTCTGCTGATCGTTCTTATATTTTCATGATAACCGATGATAGCAGAATAACTTCCTATACGAAATACTACCATTGGTTCAAGTCAGGCAGAATACATACAACACAGGGGAGCTATTACGGCAAGCTACTACATGGTACTTATAAAGTAATAGATACAGAAAGACATTTATTGGAAGAAGGCAAATTCAGGAAAGGCCTAAAAACAGGCTTATGGAGAACCTGGTATGAAAACGGAACGCTCAAATCCAGCTGGAACAGGCGCTTTGGGCTATTTGGCAATTACTATAACATACGTGAATATGACCATAAAGGTAACCTCATCAAAAAGGGATATGAAAATAGCAAAGGGTTTACAGGATACCAGGTAGAATGGCTCAATGACAGTGCTGTTGTTGTCCAGTATAAAAAAGGTATGCTGTTATAGGCACCTCAAAATACTTCACCGCAACAAAGAAGAATATCCAAAAATGAACTTCAAAACAAAGTTGTCGGCAGGCACTCTCCTCTCCACACTTATTCTTGCATTAATACTGTTTACCAGTTGCAGTATACTGTTACTAGGCTCTTACTATTTCAAATACCAGGTAATAAAAGACATAATCGGAGAAAAGCTAGACGAAAATATGAAAGCTGCTATTACCTTAGCTCTAAATGATAATCAACTCTACAAAGAACCATATAGAGATAGTGCATTATTATTCGGCAACCCGGAAGATTTAGCATACTATAAAAAGACATTATGGGGGTTATTTCCTCTTGCTTCCATCAGAGTGATCTCGAAACAGAGGGAAAAAGAAAAAGCTTTTTTATATGGAGCTTCAGATCATCACTTGAAAAACGCTACCTTATATCTTGCCGATCACAACAGGCCATTATCGTTGGTAGGCAACACTTATATTGAAGGAACGGCATTCTTACCAAAATCAGGAATACGAAGCGGTTTTTTTGACCAAAAAGGATTCTCGCGCAAAAAACTTATCGAAGGGATAATCGATTCCAGTAAAACTACACTACCTGAAGTGAATCCGGTTTTTGCTGAGCAATTCAAAATCTTTCCAAAACTAATCTCCGATACAATTCAGTCTTTACCGCTATTTGAAGACAAAATAAACTCATTCCTAAATCCATCCATTATATATAAAGCCAATGCCTGGGGTGTACTTAACAACAGAAAGCTAGCGGGAAATATAATAGTAGTTAGCGACTCAATACTGGAAGCAGGTCCCACAAGCAAGCTGGAGAATATAATCATGGTAGCTCCTTACATATGTTTTAAAGAAGGATTTGAAGGATGTGTACAAGCTATTGCACTTGACAGCATTACTATCGAAAAAAAATGCCGCCTTAAATATCCGTCAGCAATTATTGGTATTGGCAGAGATAATTTAACAGGAAATACGGGCTCCACATTAACTATTTGCAAAGAAAGCATTGTGGAGGGCGTTGT
>DAOLFI010000465.1:0-3795 GCA_035326385.1 Niabella sp. | reverse complement strand
CAGGTGCCTACTGCAAACCTGGAAGAAAGAATTAAAGAAGAACTGGAGGCTAACCCTGCATTGGAAGAAGAGGGTCAGCAAAAAGAGGATGATGAATATGCGGATGAGTTTGCCGGTAATGAAGAGCCGGACCCTTATGAAGAACAGGATGGCAGCGTAGATGACTATGATAACATTGATGTTACTGAATACCTGCACGATGATGACGGTGAGATAGCGGAGTATAAGACCCGCGATGATAATTATGCTGATGATGATGAAGGCCGTCAGCTGCCTATAAGAACGGAAGCTACTTTTTACGATATGCTGGTAAGCCAGCTGGGCCTGCTTTCGCTGGATGATAAGCAAAAAAAGATTGCAGAGCATATTATCGGCAGCATAGATGAAGATGGGTATCTGCGCAGGGACACTCCTGCTTTGGTTGACGATCTGGCCTTCAGGCAAAACATAGAAACATCTGTTGAAGAAGTCAATAATATCATTTCCCAGATACAGCAGTTTGACCCGTCAGGAGTAGGAGCAAGGGATTTACCGGAATGCCTTTTATTACAGCTTAAAAGACAAAAGCAGGAAGGAAAAGATGTGGATACAGCAATTCTTGCTATAGAAAAATATTTTGATGAGTTTACCAAAAAGCATTACGAAAAAATACAGCGGGGGTTGGGACTTGAAGATGAAGAGCTGAAAGAGGTAATGCAGCAGATCATCCGGCTTAACCCTAAACCCGGCGGTAACATAGGCTCCGTAAATAAGGCAGAAAGCTATGTTGTGCCCGACTTTTTCATATTGAACAACAACGGCAAGCTGGAGCTTACATTGAACAGCCGCAATGCTCCCGAGCTGCGGATCAGCGAAGGATATAAGGACATGATGAAGGAATACAGCCGTGGCAATAAAAAAGATAAGCAGCAGAAGGAAGCGGTGCTCTTCATCAAACAAAAAATAGACGCGGCTAAATGGTTTATTGACGCTATTAAACAGCGGCAGCACACTTTACTTGATACGATGAGCGCTATTATGCACCACCAGGAAGAATTTTTTCTTACCGGCGATGAAACGGCTCTTAAACCTATGATCCTTAAAGATATTGCAGAAAAAACCAACCTGGATATCTCTACCGTAAGCCGGGTGGCTAACAGTAAATTTGTACAAACCGAGTTTGGCACTTACCGGCTGAAGTTCTTCTTCAGTGAATCATTGAGTACCGATAGCGGTGAAGAAGTTTCTACCCGGGAGGTAAAAAAGATCCTGAGCGATATGATAGAATCTGAAAGTAAAAAGCATCCGCTGAGCGATGAAAAACTTACAGAATTATTACAGGAAAAAGGGTATAATATTGCACGCCGCACGGTTGCCAAATACCGTGAGCAGCTGAACATCCCTGTTGCAAGGTTGCGAAAGGAGCTGGTTTGAGTTTAGTTCATAGATGCTGCATACTGGTTGCTGGTTTGCAAACTTAAAACCTGAAACCTGGGGCCTCAAATATGCGATATAGAAATTCTATACTCATAGTAACTATGTGTCCTAATCTGAAACCCGAATCCATTTACCAGCAACCAGAAACTTGCAACTGACCTCAGTCATCATCCCTGCTCATTATAATCAAGCAGATATTAATCAAATAATACTAAGTTTGCGGCCATAATCAGGAATCAAAATTATAAATCGCAAATAAGTTATGTCTGTTATTATAGTAGGCTCTATGGCCTTTGATGATATTGAAACCCCTTTTGGAAAATCAAACAAAATTATTGGCGGCGCAGGAACCTATATTGCCTATGCAGCAACCCATTTTGTTCAGCCTGTAAAACAGGTTTCGGTAGTGGGCTACGACTTCCCGGAGGAAGAGCTGGAGGAACTGCGTAAACGTGGCGTGCATACAGAAGCCGTTGAAGTGGTTAAGGACAGGAAGTCGTTCTATTGGGCCGGTAAATATCATTTAGATATGAACACCCGCGATACGCTGGTAACGGAGCTGAATGTATTGGGCGACTTTAAGCCGGTTATTCCTGAAAGCTACCAGGGTGCAGACTTTTTAATGCTTGGCAACCTGGCACCGGCTGTGCAGTTAAGCGTTATCCGCCAGTTAAAGACCCGGCCCAGACTGATTGTTTTGGATACCATGAATTTCTGGATGGACGTGGCCCTGCCCGAACTGGAAGAGGCTATCAGTAAAATAGATGTGCTGCTGGTGAATGACAGCGAAGCCCGTCAACTTACAGCTGAATACTCCTTAGTAAAAGCTGCCAAGAAGATCCTTGCAACGGGCCCCAAATACCTTATTATTAAAAAAGGAGAGCACGGCGCTTTACTTTTTCACCAGAATAAAGTGTTTGTAGCGCCTGCATTACCGTTAGAAGATGTGTTTGACCCAACAGGGGCCGGGGATAGTTTTGCAGGAGGATTTATAGGCTACCTGGCTAAAACAGGAGATATCTCTTTTGAAAATATGAAAGCAGCTATCATTGCAGGTAGTGCACTGGCCAGCTTCTGTGTAGAAAAATTTGGCACCACGCGGTTAAAAGAGATCACAAAAGAAGATATTCATGACCGCTTACAACAATTTAAAGAGCTTACCCACTATCAGACAGAACTATAAGAGTTATAGGCATTTATAATAAAAACGTCTTTCATAATACAGTGAAGGCCGTTTTTGTTATCGGTAAAAGCGGTGAAAACTCCGGTGAAATGAAGCTTTCCCATACAACGTTTGCACGGCATTTGGTATCATTAATACAAACAAATAAAAAATGAATAATATCCAGAAATCACCGTCATTATTGTTTTGTATTCTTATGGATGCTATAGGCATGTTATCCTTCGCCATCCCGGGTATAGGGGAATTCTCGGATGTGATCTGGGCACCTGTTTCAGCCATCATTTTTGCTAAAACATTTGGTGGCACCAAAGGAATGCTGGGTGGTATTTTTAACTTTATAGAAGAGGCTATGCCCGGCATGGACATCATTCCGTCCTTTACTATTATGTGGTTCCTCACTAACAAGGCCGGGGCATCAAGGCGCTCAGATATTATTCCTGTAAAGGCAAAATAGGGATCGTTGATTGGTTCAACACAGCTCCTGGCAGCAGCAATGTATGCGGGAGTTTTTGGCATAACCAGACTGTAACACCTCCCTACTTTATTTTCTGATGACAATCATCTTTATTGCTGACACAAATTAGGCGGCCATTATCAAACCCTGAGTACTTTGCCTATTGTTTTTTCATGAAGTCATCCTTTTAGGCAAATAATACTCTATACATGAATAAAAAATCTATCTTCTCCGGGGCATGGTGTCCTTCGGTAACACCATTTACTACAAACGGTAAATTAGATTTCAGAGCGCTGGAAAAGCATTTATGCAGGATTACAGATGCAGGTACAGATGTAATCCTTATTATGGGAAGCATCGGTGAATTTACTTCGCTCAACCAGAGTGAAAAGTTACAGCTGATACACGAAGCCAGGAACATGACCGATATACCTTTGGTAGTGAATGTATCTTCCACATGCATAGACGATCTGAAACAGTTGGCAGACAGGGCTTATACAGTTGGATATGATGCGGTAATGTTTCTTCCTCATTACTACTTTGGCCAGACTTACAACCAAATGTTTGAATACTACCTGCAAATAGGAAGCGCCATAGAGGGCAAATGGCTGGCCTATAACTTTCCGGCCCGCACGGGATGTAGCCTGGACGCGAAACTGGTTGCGGCGCTGGCTGCAGAAATGCCCACCTTTGTGGGAATAAAAGAAACCGTAGATACTTTATCCCACACCCGGGCCATTAT
>DAOLFI010000464.1:0-3798 GCA_035326385.1 Niabella sp. | reverse complement strand
TCTCCGATATATATAATTCTAGTTTAGCCAAGATGATGTAAAACTATCCGTATCGGCTATTATTAGTTATGACTAAACTCAAATTAGGCAATGATTGTTATCACCCCGGCCATTTTAAGCCATTTTGCATTACCACTCTCTTAACTGGGAGCTTAAAAATGTCCATTCCGGTGTTACAACTTCAGTCCCTTCATTAACCTCGAACCAGGGACTGCCAGGTATTGCAGGATTTTTTACAATATGTATGTCCTGGGCTGGCATATAGCTTTGGGCCAGCATATACACGGTTTTACCGTTTTTGTTTCTGGCAACATCTGCTACAATCATGGCATGGCCGGGAAATCCGCCTTTTATAAATACATCGCCAGGCTTTATATTTTTTACAGATAGCGGCTTCAGTTGTTTCTCTAACGAGGCCGTACCGCACATACCAAATACACGCTCCAGGTACTGAGGGAAGGAGGAGGGATCAGCGCCGCCTTTCCAGCTGTATTTTTTACCGGAATTATCGCTAAATACGATCTCTGAAAACCGTTTCTGGTCAAAAAGGTATTCGGCGCGCAGCCGCATAACCGCATCAGCACATTGCTGCAGATCCTTTTTACCAACAGGTATGTCTGCAACGGCATATTGTGCAGACTGGTTGGGCTTGACCTTACCATTATACAGATACACGGTGTTATCTTTTTTCAGCTTTATATTCCGGAGCCAATGACCAAAGGAACTGTTCCCGCTTTTTACGCGTACAAACCCTTCGGGGGCAGGTATAGAGCCAATGGTATGATAAACCAATGAAGCAGGCAAAGAATTAATAGAGGGAAGCAGGTTGGTGCTACCTTCAGTAGAGTCGCATCCTCCATAAGCGATCAGGAAAATGAACAGTGTTTTTTGCATATCTTTTTTATTAGGTTGAGATGCGGTTTTATTTTTACTCCATACATAGTATCCTCATTTTAACAATAAGTTGTTTAAAGCAAAAGCTGAACATTTTGTACTCCACATTTTTTGAAAACAAAATGTCTCCCGCTGGCGGGAGTACCCGAAGGGGGAGGGTGGAAACAGGCATCCATGCTTCGCCTTATCGCTGTTACCTCCTCTTGCGCTAGCCTCCAGGCTAGTGCATTACTGTTACTTTGTTAGCAGAATTAATGAGTAACAACAATGCTCAGGTCCGCCTAACACATTGCTTTGCGACAGACCTGTGCAAGGAAAGGATTGTCGCATTTAAAGTGAGTAGTAAATGGTCAGTTATGAATAGGTCTTCACAATTACTCACTATTCACTACTGACAATTCACACTTAACTTAACACCAGATGTAAAATGTTATACCCCCATTAATTTTCTTACAATATTTTTGTATGCATATATCTTAAAATAGCCGATATGGGTAAAAGAGACAACTATATAAGCTGGGACGAGTATTTTATGGGCGTGGCACTGCTTTCGGGCAAGCGTAGCAAAGATCCCTCCACCCAGGTAGGGGCATGTATAGTGAATCCTCAGAATAAAATTGTAGGCGTAGGATATAATGGACTGCCAATAGGCTGCAGCGATGATGAGTTTCCCTGGCAAAAGCGGGGTGATTTTTTAGAGACCAAGTATCCCTATGTCTGCCATGCAGAATTAAATGCCATACTCAATAATATAGGTATCAGTTTGCAGGGATGTAAAATATATACCGCCCTTTTTCCCTGTAATGAATGTACCAAGGCCATTATACAGGCAGGCATCAGTGAGGTCATTTACCTGTCTGATAAATATGCTGATGAGAACAGTTTTGTAGCTTCCCGGAAAATGCTTGAAAAGGCAGGTGTCAGTATAAGGCGGGGAAAAAACACCATCTGCAATTTTCCCTTATCATTTGATGAAAATGAAGTATAGAAAAAATATACAACCCTCCTGCCGTTGGATCGAACACCACATTGGCCCAAAATCTGAAATGCGCTTATCTTTGCGCGCATGAATATTTTGATGGTATGCCTGGGAAATATCTGCCGGAGCCCGCTGGCTGAGGGTATTTTACAGCATAAAATAAAAGAAGCAGGGCTGAACTGGAAGGTAGACAGCGCCGGTACCAACGGCTATCATACAGGTGAGGCGCCGCACCGGCTTTCACAAAAAGTGGCCAAGGCAAAAGGGCTGGATATCAGCGGACAATGTGCCCGCAGGTTTGTAGCAGCCGACTTTGATCGTTTCGATAAAATATACGCCATGGCAGAGGATGTGATAGATGATATGAAACGGATCGCCAGGGAAAAGTTTGATACAGCCAAAGTGGAATTGCTGATGAATGAAATATATCCGGGTAAGAATATGGATGTGCCAGATCCCTGGTATGGTCCCGAGCCGGGTTACCACGAAGTATATGATATGATTGACAAAGCATGTGATGCGATAATTGATAAGTATAAATAAGTTCATTGGTAATAATTCATGGTTCATAGACAAAACCATGAACGATAGGCCATGAACCAAGAACAGAAAATAATGAAACCAAATATACCACAGGGCACACGCGATTTTGGCCCGGAAGTAGTGCGTAAGCGCAGCTATATATTTAATACTATAAGAACCGTTTTTGAGCTGTACGGTTTTCAGCCGCTGGAAACACCGGCCATGGAGAACCTGGAAACGCTCATGGGCAAATATGGTGAAGAAGGGGATAAGCTTATTTTCAAGATCCTGAATAATGGCCTGGACAATGAAACCAAATTTGAAAAAACCAAAGCGGGATTTGAAAAAATAATGGGGGGGAAATCCAGCAAGGATATTACGGAACGGGCTTTGCGCTATGACCTTACCATTCCTTTTGCACGTTATGTGGCCATGAACCACCAGCAATTGGCCATGCCTTTTAAACGGTACCAGGTACAGCCGGTATGGCGGGCCGACAGGCCGCAGAAAGGCCGCTACCGCGAATTTTACCAGTGTGATGCGGATGTGGTGGGGAGCAGGTCTTTACTGAATGAGCTGGAACTGGTTAATATTTATGCTACGGTTTTTCAAAAGCTGGGTATCCCGGTAGAAATAAGGATCAACAACCGTAAAGTATTGGCTGCTTTGGCTGATAGATGTGGTGGCGCAGAAAAGCTAACAGATATAACCATCGCTATTGATAAGCTGGATAAGATCGGAATAGAGAAAGTAAAAGAAGAGTTGCGGGGTAGGGGACTGGATGATGCACAGATACACATCATTGAATCTTTTTTAAATATTACAGGAAGCAATGAAGAAAAGCTCACGCAGCTAAAAGCCATTTTTACCGGAAACGAAACCGGCTTAAAAGGTGTAGAAGAGCTTGAATATTTGGTAGCCAACTGCCAACTTTCCCTTGACGTAACCCTTGCCCGTGGACTGAATTATTATACCGGGACCATTTTGGAAGTAAAAGCCCTGGGGGTGCAGATCGGCAGCATTGGCGGCGGTGGCCGTTACGATGATCTTACCGGTTTGTTTGGAGTACCGGATGTGCCGGGAGTGGGCATTTCTTTTGGTGTGGACAGGATCTATGACGTCATGAGCGAAATGGATCTTTTTCCCCGGGAAACAGCTGCCGGTACAAAGATCCTGTTTTTTAACCTGGGAGAAGCTGAAGCTGCTAAAGCTATGGAGCTGGCACAACAATTAAGGAATAATAATATCAGCTGCGAGGTTTTTCATGAGAATGCTAAATTCGATAAACAATTTAAATACGCTGAAAAAAAAGCCATTCCCTATGTGGCTATTTTGGGCAGCAGGGAGCTGGAGCAGGGTATTGTGAATATTAAAAACCTTACAAGCGGTGAGCAGCAGCAGGT
>DAOLFI010000463.1:0-3806 GCA_035326385.1 Niabella sp. | reverse complement strand
TGTTCTATTGGTATTGCGGCCAACGTTTTCCTGGCCAAGCTGGCTACAGAAATTCAGAAACCGGACGGGCTGATCCAAATAACTCCGGAAAATATAGATCATTATCTCGGCAAGCTCTCCCTCACTGATATACCCGGTATAGCCCGGGCCGGGGAAAAGCGCCTGAACCGGGCAGGTATTTACACCCCTATCGACTTTCGTAACGCTTCAGAGTCCTTATTAAGAAAAGTGTTTGGCGGTGTAACCGGCAACTATTGGTATTACCGGCTGCATTTTAAAGAAGTAGACCTTTCTACAACTGATTATAAAAGAATGAGTGCTATGCGCAGCCTTTCTGCCCAAACACGGTCGAGCTACGAAGCATTGCACGCTATGCTGATTTCTTTATGTACCCGCCTGGAGCAAAGGCTGGTAAAACAAAACGTATTTTGCAGGGAGCTTAGTTTTTATGCCGGTTATTACAGCGCAGGAGAATGGAAAACCAGCATCAGGCTGATCCATCCCGTTCAGGATGCCATGGAAATGCTGCAGCAGGTAAAATATAAGATTGAAGCATACGAAAAGCTGCAGCCGCTGAAAGTATTACGAAAGGATATGATGTTCATGGGCCTGGAGGTAGGTGACTTTGTGTCTTCAGAAACATTACAATACAGCCTTTTTGACAACCGGTTCCAATTGGACCGGTTACGGAAAGTCATGTATACTATTAAAGACCAGTATGGTAAAAACATAGTGCGCAAGGCTTCTGAAACCATTGAAGCGGGGCAAATGAAAGACGCTATCGGCTTCGGTTCTGTGAAAGACCTTTATCAGCAAAATGACATGGGCATGGGCTTTAATAAATTTTTACTGGAAGAGGATAAGGAAATGGAGGTATGAAGCTGTGATGGCAACGGGTGCAAAGAATCCAGCAAGTGTTTTTAATAGATTTGATATAAACTTTTGCTGACCATGCTGCATATTTCAGGTAATCGGTAATATGTTGGTGTGAGCGTAAGGACTTCTCTTCCATAGCAAAAATACCATGCCATTTTTGAGATGATTGAATATTATTTATGCGTATGGAAATCACAAAAAAGCCCGGAAAAAATCCAGGCTTGTATAAAGTATATCTGAAAAGGTCATCTCTTAATCCCTTCTTCCCAGGTAAATCATTATATACTGAACAAGGGTAACTACAGCAGCCAATGCAGCAACTACGTAAGTGGTAGCTGCCCATTTTAACGCATCTTTTGCCATAGGGTACTCCTGGCTGTCCGTTACATTTGTTTGCTGTAACCAGGCCAGAGCCCGCTTGCTTGCATCAAACTCTACCGGTAAAGTAATAAGGCTAAAAACAACAGTAACAGCCATTAATATAATGCCTATCAGCAGTAATGTGGTATTTCCTGAAGCTGCCATTACCACACCTATTAATAATACCCAGTTTACGATCATAGAGCTGAACTGAACCGCCGGCACTAACTTACTGCGCATTTCCAGCGGACCATAAGCGGTTGCATGTTGTACCGCATGACCGCATTCATGTGCTGCCACAGCAGCTGCAGAGATACTCCTTCCTTCATATACATCAGGACTTAAGTTTACCGTTTTCTTGGTAGGATCATAGTGATCAGACAAAAAACCGGGTGTTGAAATGACCTGAACGTCGTAAATCCCGTTTTCATGAAGCATTTTTTGCGCTATTTCTCTGCCAGTCAATCCTTTACGTAAAGGAATCTGGGCATATTTCTTAAACTTACTTTTTAATACCATCGACACCAGCATACTGATACCGACAAAAATTATGGACACTAAAAAAATAGATGGAGTCATTATAAATAAATATTTGTTTTCAGGAACACTATCAAATCCGAAACCATTCGCAATTTACGCTAAAAATGAGACTTTTTGTCATGTAGAAAACTATTTGATAAATTTTTAACCTATTCAAATAATTTATTTTTTATTAATAATCAACAGTTTACGCATTTCTCTCCTGCCACAAAGCGCGCGCTTTATAATTTTTTAACCTTCCTTCCCAAGAATTTCATTTTTTAATGTTAAACTCAATTTGTACCTTAGTAGCAGAATTTAATGGGTTAGTAAGTAAAAAGGCCAAGCGTGAGTGAGGCCTTTTTGCTGTTTATACCTCACCTATCCTTTACTGAAAGAGAGGAATTTAAAACGATGCTATACGAAAGCCGGTATCAAAAAAATATCTGTTCGCTGTTTACCATTCACTAATTTTATCGAATGAGTAAAGTGAAGAAGTCGTTTTTCTGTCAAAGCTGCGGATACGAAAGTGTAAAGTGGCTGGGACAATGTCCGGTATGCGGACAATGGAACAGTTTTGTGGAAGAAGTAATTGAAAAAGCAAATGGAAAACAAAACTGGAATGATTATAATAACAAAGACAGGCGGGCCTCTAAAGCAGTGTCGTTAGCACAGGTAAAAAGTGGCGAAGAAGAGAGAATCATTACGGCTGATGTAGAGCTGAACAGGGTTTTGGGAGGCGGTATTGTAGCAGGCAGTATTATATTGGTGGCCGGAGAACCTGGCATTGGTAAAAGCACCCTGTTTTTACAGAATGGCTTAATGCTGCAAGATCAGAAGGTATTATATATAAGTGGTGAAGAAAGCGAGCAGCAAATAAAAATGCGGGCCGACAGGTTGTATCCTGATAGTAAGAACAGCACAAGCATCAGTAACGATCATTTCTTTTTGCTTACAGAAACATCTGTTCAGACCATTTTCCAGGAAATAAAGAAGCTGAAACCTGATGTTGTGATTGTGGATTCGGTACAAACACTGCAATCAGGTTTTATTGATGCATCGCAGGGAAGCATATCGCAGATCAAAGAATGCGCAGGCGAGTTTCAACGCTATGCCAAAGAAACCCATACACCTGTGTTTTTAATAGGGCACATTACAAAGGAAGGCGGCATTGCCGGACCAAAAGTATTGGAACACATGGTAGATGTGGTATTACAGTTTGAAGGTGACAGGCACTATGCCTACCGTATTTTACGCACGCACAAAAACCGGTTTGGCAGCACCAGCGAGCTGGGTATTTACGAAATGACAGACAGGGGCATGCGCGGTGTGTCCAATCCCAGCGAAATCCTGATCACACAGAAAGAAGAGCAACTGAGCGGTATTGCCATTGCCGCTACACTGGAAGGAGTAAGGCCATTATTGATTGAAGTACAATCTTTAGTAACCCAATCGGTTTATGGCACACCACAAAGAACGGTTACCGGCTTTGATTTAAGAAGATTACAATTATTACTGGCTGTACTGGAAAAACGGGGCGGCTTCCATTTCGGGGTGAAAGATGTATTCCTGAACATAGCGGGAGGCATTAAAGTAGAAGACCCCTCGATTGACCTGGCGGTTTTATGTGCCCTGCTCTCTTCCTATGAAGATGTGCCGCTGCCGCAAAACATTTGTTTTGCAGGGGAAATTGGATTAAGTGGTGAAATTCGTGCGGTGAACAAAATTGACCAGCGTATAGCCGAAGCGGAAAAGCTGGGGTTTGAGAAGATCATAGTATCAAAATATAACCAGTCTTTAAGGCAAAGCCGGCAAAAGTTTAATATAGAAGTGGTAACTATGTCAAGAGTAGAAGAAGTGTACCAGTACCTGTTTTAGCCCCCTAACCGCTGAAGGGGAAGTTTATTTGTTTAAACTTTTCAATCTTGTTGTGTGCAGTCGAGGAAAAAGCGATCGTTGCTTCGACTAAAGGATTTAAGGTGTAAAATCAATGATACGATGACATATAATGAGGATCGTCACATCGACCAGCGGGAGATGTCTCAACGAAA
>DAOLFI010000462.1:0-3809 GCA_035326385.1 Niabella sp. | reverse complement strand
GTTAATACCTCGTCCAGGTCATAATTGTATTCAGTACGCTCTATCTCTAAAATAATTTTACGCATGGTTTCCACTACCAGCGTAGGATGCAGCCCTGTGGCTGTTTCACCACTTAACATTACTGCATCTGCTCCTTCCAGCACGGCATTGGCTACGTCAGTAATTTCGCTGCGGTTAGGCTTGGTACGGTCAATCATGCTCTCCATCATTTGTGTAGCTACAATTACAGGCTTTGCACGATGGATACATTTTTTAATAATATTCTTTTGAATAAGCGGTACCTTTTCTACCGGCAGTTCCACACCCAGATCACCACGGGCAATCATAATAGCATCAGATGCATTAATGATATCGCGGATATTAGGAATCGCTTCCGGCATTTCTATTTTGGCAATGATTTTTGTTTTGCTCTCGTGCTTGTCCAGGATCTTTCTCAGCTTTTTAATATCATCTGTCTGGCGCACAAAGCTTAATGCCACCCAATCCAGCTCCTGCTCAATAATAAATTTAAGATCAGCAAGGTCTTTAGGTGTAAGTGCCGGTAAGGATATTTTGGTATCGGGGAGGTTTACTCCTTTTTTGGAAGAAATAAATCCTCCTAATAATACTTCAACTTCCACATCATTATTAGGTAATATCTTTTTTACAATCACTTCCAGCTTGCCATCGTCAATCATTATTTTATTACCCACTTTCACATCCTTATAAAAGTTAGGATAATGTATGTACACTCTTTCTTTGTTGCCGATTACTTTGGTATTAGTAAAAATGAACCTTTCACCGGTACGTACAGGCATACCGCCGCCTTCAATCTCCCCAACCCTTAGCTTGGGACCCTGCAGATCGCCAAGAATAGCGACGTGTGTATTCTCTTTCTTATTAATCTGCCTTATGTATTGAATAACCTGCGCTTTTTCTTCATGCTCTCCGTGAGAAAAGTTAAGCCTGAAAACATTCACGCCGGCTTTTACAAGTTCCAGTAATTTGTTGTAAGTATTGCAGGCAGGGCCTACCGTGGCAACAATCTTTGTTCTTGCAAATGTTTGATCTGCTTTAGATGTGATTGTTTTTTTCGATGCTAATTTTTTAGCCATAATATTTAATGTAGTTAAATTTTGAAATCAGCTGGTGCTGGTTCAGCCATTATTAAAAGCATAAGAGCCGCAGTAACTGCAGCTCTTTTTAATAACTATAGATTCCTATTTCCAGTTTAAAATAGTTGAGAATACAAATTCTTCGGGGTTGCTAACCAGCTGTTTTGCAGCTTCAACATCTACTTCTGTTAAATACTGGAGGTTATCTTCTATCACCATCTTTGTTTTAGCATCCTCAATATTTACCAGTCTTGTTTTTACCTTGCCGTTTTCACCGGTTACATCTTTCAGGAACAGCGGGTTTACTTCACCTTTTGTGTTTACTGTTACCACACAGCCGGTTAATCCCTGGTCAAAAAGTTTTTTAACACCGGTGCCCAGCTGGGTACAATACTGCAGATCGAAAGCGGCTGGCGGTAAGCAACGCAGCTCGTAACCTAACTCAACCGGGCGGCATTTCACATCAAGCCCTATTTCTTTTAATTTATTCTGAAGTAATACATTATAGATATGTGCTTTACTTACATTGCCTAATTCGGGGTGGCCGTGCGCATCGAAAGTGAACTGAACACCTGATGATTTAATTACCTCATCGCTCATAAAATGGAAAATACCTTCACTCACAATTGCAGCTCCGTAATTAATACCCATCAGCTTTCTTTTCAGAATGGCAGATACGATAAGCCTGGTGATATTTTCAAAATTCAGTTCAGCTTTTGTAAACATTTCGGGCATAATGATCATCGGCAAATGACAGGAAGCACCAATGCTGAAAGCAAGATGCCCTGCTTCACGGCCCATAGCAGAGATCACGAACCAGTTGGCAGATGTTTTAGCATCTTCATATACGGTTTTGGTAATCCTTACACCTTCTTCTGTAGCGCTCTGGTAGCCAAAAGTTGGCGCATTGTCGGGTAAAGGAAGGTCGTTATCAATGGTTTTAGGAACGTGTATATTCTGAACAGGAAACTGGTTTTCTGTAAGGAATTTAGAGATCCTGTTTGCTGTGGAAGCTGTATCATCACCGCCAATAGTAACTAAGAGCTTCACATTGTTATTTACAAAAAAGTCTGTGGTAAACTCAGCGTCTTTAGGCTTATAACGGCTCATGCGTAAAATAGAGCCGCCGCGGGTTAATGCAATATCAGCTGTTTCAAAATCAATATCGAGGGTAGCTGCTTTGCCGGTAAAAAGGTTTTTGTAACCATCATGAAGGCCAATCACTTTATATCCGCTTTTCAGGAAAATTTTAGATACTGAGCTTATTACTGTGTTGATGCCGGGAGCCGGGCCTCCGGCTGCAAGAATTAAAATACTCTGTTGCATATTTGGTTATTATAATTGTAAGCCCCAAATATATTAAAAATTACGTTGTGTGCAGAAAACACAGTTTAATTATGTTTTTTTGATGACCGGTAATATTAATAAAAATGAAAGGAATATTTTTGATGATCTTAAAAAAAATGCGATGAAGCAACTTTTACCACTTATAGCAATATTTACAACAATGGAGATGCAGGCACAGATTCAGTACCCGCTTACGGAAAAAGAAGCAGTAACAGACGATTATTTCGGAACAAAAGTAGCCGATCCTTATCGCTGGCTGGAAGATGATAATGCAGCCGCTACAAAAAAATGGGTGATTGAACAGAATAAGGTTACCAATGCCTACCTCGAAACAATCCCTTTCAGGGATCGGATAAAAGCCAGGCTGGAGCAGCTTTGGAATTATCCAAAATACGGTGCCCCTTTTAAAAAAGGTAACTGGTACTATTTTTATAAAAATGACGGATTGCAGAACCAGGCGGTACTGTACCGTACCAAAGACCTGGAGGCAGCGCCTGAAGTATTTTTAGATCCCAACACGCTGAGTAAAGAAGGTATAGTGGCATTAAACGGTATTTCGTTTAGCAAATCCGGCAAATTACTGGCTTATTCTTTGTCTAAGGCTGGCAGCGACTGGACAGAGATTTTCCTGATGGATGTGGAAAGTAAAAAGTTGCTGGACGATAAAATTGAATGGACCAAATTTGGAGGCGCAGCATGGAAGGGAGAGGAAGGCTTTTTTTACAGCGCTTATGACAAACCCGATGAACAATCTAAACTCAGCAAGGCTAATGAGTACCAGAAAGTATATTTTCATAAAATAGGTACGGCGCAATTGGAAGATCAACTCATTTATGAAGATAAGGAGCACCCCAAACGTTATTTTAATTGTGGCTTAACAGAGGATGAACGTTTTCTGATCTTAAATATTTCAGCAGGTACCAGCGGTGATGAGCTTTGGTACCGTGATCTGCAGGATCCCGGCCAGGCAGCATTTAAGCTATTGGTGAAGGGTTTCGATACAGAATCGAATGTGATTGATAATGATGAAGGCAAACTATTGGTAAAAACCAATTACGGTGCGCCTAACTTCAGGGTAGTAGCTATAGATCTCCAAAATACTGCCCGTGAGAACTGGCAAACAATCATACCCGAACAAAAAGAAGTGCTTCTGGGCGTAGGCACAGGAGGAGGTAATTTATTTACCAGTTATTTAAAAGACGCTTCCAGCAGGGTGTATCAATATGATTATAAGGGCAGGCAGATACGTGAAATAAAACTGCCCGGGATAGGCGCGGCAGGCGGCTTTGGTGCTGAAGAGGATGATAAAGAATTTTATTATAGCTATTCTTCATTTGCTACCCCGTCTTCTATTTATAAATATGATAT
>DAOLFI010000461.1:0-3811 GCA_035326385.1 Niabella sp. | reverse complement strand
GGTATGAAAAGCCGCAGGATGATTCCGGAAAGGCGCGAAATGCAGGTGATGAATATGGGACAATATGCGCACGGCAATCAGCCTATACAACACATGCCGTATTTGTATAATTATGCAGCCCAGCCGTGGAAAACTCAATTTTGGGTACGCAGGATCATGGATAAGTTGTATGCCGCTACACCCGACGGGTATTGCGGGGATGAAGACAATGGGCAGACCTCTGCATGGTATGTGTTCTCTTCACTCGGTTTTTATCCTGTTGCCCCGGCAACAGGTGAATATGTGCTGGGATCTCCGCAATTTAAGAAAGTAACTTTGCTCCTGGAAAATGGCGCACGAGTAGAAATTCAGGCACAGCAACCGTCGGGCGATCATGTTTATGTGGATCGGCTGACGCTGAATGGAAAGGATTATCCGCATAATTTTTTGAAGTATAAGGATCTGTTGAAGGGTGCAAAGCTGTATTTTACCATGTCGGCGCAGCCTAATAAGTCCAGGGGCACTAAACCGCAAAATGCACCTTACTCATTTAGCAAAGAGAAATAAGTAAAGCAATAAAACGAATATATAGCACACTGATTGCCTCAGTTGCTTTTCTTTTACTTTGGGGTAACAGCTAGGCTGTCTCAGCAACTACGCTCGTTAAATTGATACTTATAATATCCGGTATGACAATCGTGTGGATCGGGTAAAGGGAACGATTGGGAGCAATACTTACCTGTAATGCCTCTATTTATTAGTTGCCAAATCTTATTTTTTTAATACACTTTTGGCAGATAATAATTTTTATTAGTTGCCAAATCTATTATATTTTCACTACTTTTGGCAGGTAATAAAAGATATGAAACATCCAATTACAGGCCGGATAGCAGAAGTAAAAATACTGGAGCAGTTGCTGAAAAGCGATCAGCCCGAGCTGCTGGCCATCTATGGGAGAAGGCGGGTGGGCAAAACCTACCTGATAAAGAATTATTATGCAGATCGCCTGAAATTTTCGTGCAGCGGGGAATCCGGCGGAAGCATGCGTACGCAGCTTGCCAATTTTCAGCAACAACTGAACGCGTGGTTTCCCGCTTATCGGCAGTTCCAGCCCCCTGCCAACTGGCAGCAGGCATTTGTCATGCTTCGCCAATGCCTCGACACGCTTAAAACAAAGGAGAAGAAAGTTCTTTTTTTTGATGAATTGCCCTGGCTGGATACGCATAAATCAGGATTCATTTCTGCCTTCGGATACTTCTGGAATATATATCTTTCCGAAAGGCCGGATATGCTGGTGGTAATATGTGGCTCTGCGGCTTCCTGGATGATCAAAAAGGTAGTTAACAATAAGGGAGGGCTGCATAACAGGATCACTCAACGGATACAGTTGCTGCCTTTTAGTTTAAAAGAAACAAAAGATTACCTGCAATACAGAAAGATCCGTTTCAGCGATCACCAGGTATTACAGTTATACATGGTAACCGGGGGCATACCGCATTACCTGAATGCCGTAAAACGGGGACAAAGCCTGCACCAGGCCATTGATAATGCCTGCTTTACCCCTAACGGTCTGCTGGCAGGAGAATTTCAGAACCTGTATGCCGCACTGTTTAGCCATTATGAAAAGCATGTCCATGTAATAGAGGTTCTCGCAAAAAAAAATAAGGGATTAACCCGGAATGAACTACTGGCCTCTGGCAACCTGATGACAGGCGGAGGCCTTACCGCAGTACTTGAAGAACTGACAGAGAGCGGCTTTGTAGAAAAAACAGAGCCCTTTAATAAAAAAAAGAAAGAAAGCCTTTACCGGCTGGTAGATGAATTTTCTCTGTTTTATTTAAGGTTTATGAGGGGTAAGGGCAGCGGTAAGGACTGGTTGACGATCAGCAAAACAGCAAAATATGTGTCATGGTGCGGATATGCTTTTGAAAATGTGTGCATGAAGCATATCCTGCAAATCAAAAAAGCACTGGGAATATCAGGTATCGGCGTTTCTTATGGTTCCTGGTATCGTGCCGGCAACAAAATGACAGACGGCGCCCAGATAGACCTTTTACTGGACCGTAGTGATGACACTATTCACATTTGTGAGATAAAATTCAGTACGAAGCAGTTTATTATTGATAAGCGATATAGCCAGTTATTACAGCAAAAAATAGCAGCCTTCCGTGAAAGCCTACCGCCCGGAAAAGGGTTGCTGTTAGCTTTTATAACTACTTACGGTGTGGCAGATAATGAATACAGGCAACAGTTTGTGGATAACGAGATAGGGATGGAGTCATTGTTCGATCAGGCGTGAATATCTGAAAACAAAATATGCCACTGTTAAGTTAAGTGTAAGTTGTCAGTAGTGAATAGTGAGTAATTGCGGAGATATACTCACAACTGGCCATTCACTCTTCACTTAAAAAATTTAATGTACGTTTGCTGATATACATATTTTTATGAATACATGTTCCGCAGGTTATCGCTTTCGCGAAGCGATGAAAAACGAAAGTCCTTTACAGATCGTTGGCGCCATTAATGCCAATCATGCTTTATTAGCTGTTCGGGCGGGTTTTAAGGCAATTTACCTGTCAGGTGGAGGGGTAGCGGCAGGATCGTTAGGCATTCCAGACCTGGGTATCACTAACCTTGATGATGTATTGATAGACATTAACCGTATCACCAATGTAACCGATACGCCTTTGATGGTGGATGTGGATACTGGTTTTGGCGCTTCAGCATTTAATATAGCGCGTACTGTAAAGTCTTTAATAAAAGCAGGCGCAGCCGCCTTACATATAGAAGACCAGGTAGGAGCCAAGCGTTGCGGCCATCGTCCCGGAAAAGAAGTTGTGAGCAAGGAAGAAATGGTGGACAGGCTAAAAGCCGCTGCTGATGCACGTACTGACGGGCATTTTGTAATTGGCGCCCGCACCGATGCGTTGGCTGGCGAAGGTTTGGAAAAAACTTTAGAACGTGCGGTTGCCTATAAAGAGGCTGGCGCAGATTTTATTTTTGCCGAAGCGGTGCCCGATCTTGCCAGCTATCAGAAATTTGTTGATGCTACCAGCATTCCTGTGCTGGCCAATATTACAGAGTTTGGTATGATACCTATGTACACGGTAGATGAATTGCGTGAAGCTGGTGTGGGGCTCGTATTATATCCCCTGTCAGCATTCAGGGCTGCTAATAAGGCAGCACAGAATGTGTATGAACATATAAGAAAAGAGGGTACCCAAAAGAGCGTATTAACTACCATGCAAACCCGCCAGGAGTTATACGAGAGCATTAATTACTACGAGTATGAAAGAAAGATAGATGACCTGTTTAAAAAACAATAATTAAAAAAGATAACCATGTCAGCCACTAATGAAACTACCACATTTAAACCTAAGAAGCATGTTGCGCTGTCAGGCGTAGCAGCAGGTAATACCGCATTATCTACGGTTGGTAAAAGCGGCAACGACCTGCATTACCGGGGCTACGATATTAACGATCTTGCAGAAAAGACTTCTTTTGAAGAAGTGGCTTATCTGCTTATTCATGAAAAGCTGCCTACCCTGCCACAGTTGAAAGCCTATCAAACTAGGCTCAGGTCTTTAAGAGGGTTGCCTGATGTAGCTAAAAAAGTGCTGATGCAGATACCGGCTGCGGCTCATCCCATGGATGTTTTAAGGACTTACACATCGGTGCTTGGCACAGTCCTTCCCGAAAGAGAAGATCATAACCTTGCCGGTGCCAGGGATATTGCCGATAAGCTGCTGGCATCGTTCTCCTCCGCCTTATTATACTGGTACCATTATTCACATAACGGGAGAGCGATAGAGGTAGAAACGGATGATGATAC
>DAOLFI010000460.1:0-3812 GCA_035326385.1 Niabella sp. | reverse complement strand
CCAATACAGCTATGGCAAGCCTGCTTTTGTCTTACGAGTTAAAAGAGAACCTGTTCCTGGAACTGATGGGGATGATACGCAGGCAACGTTACATGGATCCTGTAGCGCCCACTAAAAAAAGCACTGTATTTAATATAGGATTACGTTGGAATATTGGCAGGAGAGACTTTTATTTTTAATAATCATCACTTATACCTAACCTGTTTATGGGTAGCACAGCTTTCTGTCATTTCATGGTTTGAGCTGCTTCAATGTTCATTTTATTATTTATCATACTTTGGAAAAAAACTGAAGCTCCATTTTAGCCAACTGTCAGATATCCAGTGATAATCATACTGCTGGTGCCCTTTACAAATGTGCTGCCGGTTTTATAAAATACAATGGGTATTCTGTAATCTACAATCGACGAGGATAATCTGCCACCTTCTGTACTAGGCGCTGTATGGCAGGCTGTTATAACAAATATTGTACGGCCTGGTTTTTAATAGCAGCAAAGAAACGAAGAAGAAACAGGTTCAGGTATTCAAGACAATTCAGCAGTTTTGTGCCGAAAGTTGTGCTCCCTAAGCCTGCCAATAACTCAGAAATACAGGAAAGTCTTCAAATAAATTTATATACTTATAATTTTCCATTTTATATAACAATTAGTGTTTCAGACTTTAAAATGTTGCTGTTATGGGATAGGATTTTGTATATTTAATTTTTCATACCATAGATCAGCAAACTTTTTTAAAGGAGGATCTGTAAACAAAAAGAATCATTTATTGTTAGTAGAGGGTCTGCACAATATGAAAGGTTGAACCCTGTGTTCAATCGGGGATGTTGTAGTGTGAGCGCTTTGCTGTTAAGGATTTTTGATTTACATCTGCAGCTGTAATTGTGTGGCCCTATACCTATTTATATTTATCATTACGAATCGGTATTTATTCAAAAGCATCGTATTTAATAGAGGTTACGCTGAAATATGGGCGGAAAGACTTTTATTTTAACCAAAGACGGCACTACTTTTGAATTGTTTGATCCTGTTATAAGGAATCCCGTTCATTTGCAGCAATGCCGATCAGAAAAAATTTAACTTATAAGAATAGCATATTTATACCTGCTGGCAGCAATACAGTTTTTTAGCTTTGCAGCCCTGGCCCAGGGGGACAGCCGCCGTATCATTTTCTGGGTCGAGAACCGGAAGCTGCAACTGCAGGATTTTAAAGTAGTAAATGATAGTACAAAGGCTGTAGCCGATAACGTGGCGGCCCTTACCCGAACGGGAATAACCTATTACCTCACTACTGAAAAAGTAAACGGTAAGCCCGTCAGCATTCGCATAACAGTGCAGGCCACGGTGCACAAAGAGCATACTTTTATAAGAGAACGGGTGCTGGATTATACGCCTTCTGTAAAGCATCGCCTGCTGCAGCATGAGCAGCGGCATTTTGATATTTCTGAAATATTTGCGCGCAGGGCGGCGCGGGATCTGCAAAATTTAAAGCTTACTAAAAACTATCAGAAGGAAATTGCCGACTTTGTCAATCAAAAGTTTAAAGCTGCAGAAGCCTATCATCACCTGTATGACGCAGATACGCAGAACGGCGAGGATTTTGCCGCCCAGGATGAATGGGACGATAAAATTGCCGACCAGTTAATGGAGCTGGACCGCTATAAGAAGAAAGTGGTAGTGAGGAGATTGTAATATACTAAACTATTTCCTATTTCTTCAGCTCTTTTAAAGCAGTGATTACCACCGAATCTTTCGTATTCATTACCTGGTAAAAGCCCGAGTTGCGCCATTTAAACCTTGCCAGCTGGGCTTCCATACGGTCTTCCACTCTTTGTTTCTCAAACGCAGGAATACCCGAAAGATTAACAGAGTCTTTTTTTACCCAAAGAGTGAACCTGTCCCACATTTCTTTGGAAGGGTCAAATTCACGGGTGTACACCTGCGGATCAGGGTAGGGGTCTAATATTTTTTTATTATCTAAGTAGTAATGAAACACGAAATCATTGAAAGAACCATTTAAAAAGATCTTGTTGATCTCTCTTGAATAGTTGGAAGTATCAAGCCCCACAAAAACATCCGGCATAATCCCCCCGCTTCCGTATACCGTTCTTCCTCCTTTTGTTTTGAAAATTTTGCCGTTGCTTACCTTATTACTGTCAGCATAATAAAGCTGGCCTGTTGCATAACGGTCCCATACTTCGTCCATATAAACTTTCTTATCGCCTGTATAGGGTTTTTGTATGCTTCTTCCAATAGGGGTATAATAACGGGCTATGGTAAGCCTCATAGCCGAGCCATCGCTTAAAAGGAATGGCTCCTGCACCAAACCTTTACCAAAAGTACGGCGACCTATAATAGTAGCCCTGTCCCAGTCCTGCAATGCACCTGCCACAATCTCACTGGCGCTTGCGCTCAGTTCATCCACCAGTACCGTAAGTTTACCGGTTTCAAATATCCCGGGCCGTTTACACCTGTATTCTGCTTTAGGGTTGTTTACTCCCTCTGTATATACAATCAGCTTATCGCCGCTTAAAAATTCATCTGCAATTTCAATGGCCTGGTCCATATATCCCCCACCATTGCTTCTCAGGTCAAATATCAGCTGTGTCATGCCCTTCTTTTTCAGCTCCTCCATCGCTTCCATAAATTCACGATAAGTAGTGCTGGTGAAGGTATCCAGCCTTATGAATCCAGTAATGCTGTCGATCATGTATACTGCCGAAATAGAGGGAGTAGGAATATTGTCCCTGACTACATGCAGCGTTGTATCCTTGCCTCTTCTCAGGATATTCAGCTTTACTGCAGCACCTTTTTTCCCTCTTATGGCATTCATTATTTTAGGGGTGGTGCAATTGCTTCCTGTAAGGTTTTGATCATCTGCTTTTATGATCTGGTCTCCTGTGAGGAGACCGGCTTTTTCGCTGGGTCCTCTGCTAAATACATATGTAATATTTACCGTATCGCGGATTTGGTTAAATTCAATACCAATACCGCCAAAGCTGCCGGAAAGCTTGTCGTTCTCCAGTTGCAGCTCGGCCCCAGGGATGTATACCGAGTGCGGATCCAGGTCGCTCATCATTTCACGGATGGCGTTTGCCTCCAGCGTATCGATCTGCACAGAGTCAACATATCTTGTCCTTATAATATCCAATGCTTCCTGTAAAGTGGTAGACTGATCTTTTTTAAATATTTTTTTATTAGGCTGTCCTGTTGCAAAACGATAGCCAACATACATACCTATAATCATTACCATAGCCAGTAGCAACGGAAGCCAAACCTCAAATTTCCTGTTCATCTTTGTAGAAATAAGACTGCAAAATAGATAAAATTGTCTGAACCTATATTGTGAGGGGATAACATTTTTAAGAACCATAAGGAGGCACAGAGTTATTCACTAACCATACACCGAAATACTTCTGTGATCTTACGTATAATCTGTGAGAGGTAAAGGGTTGGAGCTGACCTGAGTGTTGCTCACAGAAGCCACAGCATACACCGAAGCTTTTTAGTCGGATATGACCTCTGAATATGCTGTGTATTCCTCTGCTTTTCCTGTGGTAAAATATACATCCTCAAAAATGTTAGGCATCCAGTCATGGTTCGGAAGGTATTGATACTTATATTAGCATATTATTTTCTAAATTCCCGACACTAATGCCGAAAACAATATTAGTTGCCGATGCCGGATCCACTAAAACCGAGTGGTGTCTTTTGCATAACGGTAAAACAAGATCCGTGTACACACCGGGTATCAGCCCGTATTTTTTAAATAGTGAGCAGATTACCGCTCTGCTGAAAGAAGATTTATTACCGGCTT
>DAOLFI010000459.1:0-3822 GCA_035326385.1 Niabella sp. | reverse complement strand
TTCCTGCAGATCTTTACCGTTTGATGCTTCCAGCACTACCTGGTAAACTTTAAAGCTTTCCAGCATCAGGCTGAGAGACTTTAAAAAAAGCTGATGATCATCTACGAGGGCTATCCTGGTTTTCATCTTTTTCTGGTTTATCGGGTATAAATATAATAACTCTTGTACCTTTATCCGAAGATTTATATTCAATATGACCTCCTAACAGCTTTGCCCTGTATAACATATTGTCCAGCCCCATTCCTTTTTTCATGATCTCCGGCTTCATTCCGCTGCCATCATCAGATATATTGATCTCAATATTCTCCTCCTTTTTAATAATACTGATGCCAAGGTTGCTGCAACCGCTGTGCTTCAGGGCATTTTGTATGGCTTCCTGTATAATCCTGAAAAGAATGATCCGTTTGGAAGAAGGGAGGGAAGGCTCATATTGAATATGGAGTACTGCGTTAATCACACCCGAACCATTAATCCGTATAACCTCTGTTTTAAGGTTTTCAATCAGGTTAAACTGCGACAGCCATTCTTTATCAAGAGATTTAGACAGGGACCTTATTTCATTAATAGCTTTACCCAGTGTGGCATTAGCTGTGATCAGTGTATCCGGAGGTTTTTTGAGATTGCGCTCCGCAAGCCCGATCAGCATCCGGGAGGTGCTGAGCAACTGCCCTACATTATCGTGAAGCTCTTTACCAATCTGGGAGAAGGTCTGCTCCTGCATTTCCATTTGCGAACGCAGCAGCTGGTTATTAAAATCTTCTTCCAATAGTCTCTTTTCCTTCAAATGTTTGTAATCCCTGCGCTTATAAGCCATGAGCAGAACAATAATAAATAAAGTGATCAATAGCAGGAATACAGAAGCGCCAAGTATTACGACAATATCGTTCGATAATTTTTGCATAAAACTCCATAACTTATATACAGGCTGCAGATAAACAATAAAATGTTATGAAAACGCCATAGCACAGCAACTGTACTGCTATCTGTATGGATCAGGTATTTATAAGATATAAATATAAAGAATGCCCCTGCATAATACGTGAAAATGCCTACTACACACCAAAAAATACTTGTTTCAGGGATGCTTATTTCTTCGGAAGTATTAATAAGTTTTGAATAAAAAAAGTAAAGGCAAAGACTAACAATAACGATACTTTCAATGGCAGCGCTCAAACTATTAAAGTGAGAAACGCCATCACCATTTTTCATCAGGTATAATGAAATGGCCAGGTAAAATGCCAATAAAGTATAAAGAACAGCAGATTTTAAATGAACCAGCTTTTTGGCAAACAGATAAAGAATAACAAGGAAGCTTGCTGTAAAATTTATTTTATATATCCAGTAATTATTACCATCGGCCCAATCTATAGCTGTAGCAATAGCATTGCAAACAAATTGAACCAGGCAGAAAATAGTGACCAATACCATTTCACTGGAAAGGTTCCTCCTGTTATACAAAAGGAAAATGGCGGCAAAAGCGGGTCCGATGGTGTCCAGAATGTTTAAAAGCTCTGTAAGTATTTTCACGGATTATGAGTTTTCCTGCTATTAATATTTTATGTTTCAATCAATCAACAGCCGGGAGGACTGGGGCATCCATCTACACTATTGAGGGTTTGCATGGACATCGCTTTCATCTTTTGACCGCCATTGTCAACTGTAGCCTTAATTTCCACCACATTTATCGTTTCTTTACCGGCAGTTTGTCTGACCTTGATTTCCTGGCTGATGATGATTCCTTTGGCAGTAGGGTTCTCTTTTAAAAGCGTCTCAATTTTTTCTCTGGTAAAATAAAACTCCATTTTACATTGATTGTTTTTTGATATGTCCATACCTGTTGATTTTAGATAAACAAAAGTATGAATGTATCAATAACACCAATACGGGAAAAATCCCGTATAAAAACCGTGATTTTCCCGTTGCCGGCTTGCCGGCTGCGTCCTTATTTTTGAATGGTAAAGCAACCGATATTACACAGGCTTATTTATGAAAAGCACCACTTTCGGCCTATGAGCCATCTAAAATGGCAGGTGATGGAATTTTATAATAATATTTTTCCTAACCTGCCATTATTTCCAACACAATAAACTGCTTTTTCTATGCTGCTGTATGCACAGGTATTAAATCCTTCCGTGCTGATCGTTTTCCAGTTTTTCCCTGCATCATAGGTAATATCAATACCCGATAATCCTACTGCAAGAGCTGTATCCTTACCAGCAAAGCAAATACAGCTCCTGTAACCACCGGTTGGGGTGGAGGGTAATTTCCATGTTTTACCCGCATCTGTGCTGTAAACAAATGCGCTATCTGCTCTATCGGAATTCTGATAGTCGCCACTAACTACCAGGATATTTTTCCCCTGAACAGCAAGCCCGTTGGCCCCTGTCATTTGGTCTCCCTGGATTGTTGGTAACTTAACAGCAGTTTTGTTCATAAAGAAGCGGGACGTTATTCCACCACTCACTATGCAATATTGAGCGCCGGACCATATAATGTTTGTTCCGCTTGCCGCAAAAAAGGCTTCGCCATCTTTCGCTGACGGTAAATTCAGCTTATTGGTTTCCCGCCAGGTATTGCCTCCGTCTTTGGTTTCGGCAACAAAAATTTTCCCGTTAATAGGGTCACCGATAACCATTCCTTCCTTCCTGTTTTTAAAAGCCATGGCATCCAGGAACATAGCAGGATGTTCATTCTGATATACCTTTTTCCAGGTTTTTCCTCCATCGTTTGTTTTGAAAATATAAGCAGGAGAGGAGATACCCATTATTATAGCTGTATTACTGTCAAGCGCCTCAATATCCCTGAACTCATTTTTTTCCTGGCCAGACACTGCAAACCATTGCCATGTTTCACCGGCATCGGTTGACCTGCCTGCTGTGCCACCGCTGCCACTGACCCAAATACAGTTTTTCACTATGCTTAAGCCCCGGAAACTGGTTTTTGTGCCCTGGGCAAGTATCACCAATTCCTGCGCTGAAAGGCTGATGCAGAAAAAACACATAAGCAAAAGCAGTACCGGTTCCTTTTTCATGAATTAAATGTAAGCTAAAAAGCAGAGACCTGTAAGGCTTTGGAATTTTATAGATCTATGTTCATCTTGCCGCCGTTATTGTGTTTTTTAGCCTTTCACCACCAGCCAAATCCCAAATATTTTACAAAAAATAAAAAAGCTCAATTTTATGCAATCGATTACATTTTTTGTTTAATATTGCACCTTATACAATTTATACGATTAATGCCCTCCTTTTTCTTCTTTGAAATATTTTTTACTTATATAAATCCTATAACTAATTATGAACGTCCTCTTGGGAGATAAGGAATACTTTGCAGGTATTCCACAAATAAAATACGAAGGTTTAGACAGCGATAACCCGCTGGCCTTTCGCTGGTACGATGAGAACAGGATAGTGGCTGGCAAAACCTTGAAGGAGCATTTCCGTTTTGCCTGTGCTTACTGGCACTCGTTCTGCAATGATGGTAACGATCCTTTTGGCCCTGGTACCCATCTGTTTGGCTGGAATGCAAAAACTGATCCTGTGAAACGCGCCAAAGACAAGATGGATGCTGCTTTTGAGTTCATCACCAAAATGAACCTGCCTTTTTACTGTTTCCACGATGTGGACCTGGTAGATTATGGCAGCGATGTAAAAGAGAACGACCGTCGTTTGCAGGCTTTGGTAGATTACGGTAAACAAAAGCAGGCTGAAAGCGGAGTAAGACTATTATGGGGTACGGCCAATGTTTTTTCCAATGCCCGTTATATGAATCGAGCTTCTACCAATCCCGATTTTCATGTATTATCCCATGCAGCAGCCCAGGTAA
>DAOLFI010000458.1:0-3823 GCA_035326385.1 Niabella sp. | reverse complement strand
GGGATAATTCCTGCCCGCTCTCTTATCTGTTTTAACGCATCTAACGCATCATTTGTATGTCCCAGCTCATTAGAAGCTTCAGCGTAATTAAGCAGCATTTCCGCATACCTTATAATTGGCAAAGAACGGTCTACATTTCCACCACCGGTAACCGCGGCCAATTCATCACACAATTTTCTTGTATAGTAACCCGTACAGGTAGCGGCATTAGAAGAAACAGCTACAATACCATCATTGGCTGCTCCTTTGTAAGTAAACACTTCAGCGAGGCCCCCTGGCACTTTGCAAATAATACATACTACCATTATAAATCACAGTATAATCCAGCCGCGGATCCCGATTTACATAGGGATTTGATTCGGTATAACCTGAAGCAGCATCTGTTATAGGCAGCCCGTTTCTCATAGGGAACTTATCAACCAGTTCCTGTGTAGGAAAATAGTAAAACTGACCGCCGCCTCTTGATCTTGGGTTCATGGCTGTTTCAAGAGATTTACCCGTAGGCATAGGCCGGGGAAGGATAATTTCATTATTCACACGAGTAATAAAGACCTTATAAAAACCATTTCCCGGCCGGGTTGTATTATCCATATTTAGTGAATAGGTAGTCAGGTTCATTACATCCAGCGCCGCCTGACGCGCCTTTTCCCATCTTGTTGCATCATAAGAAGGATAAGCTGTAACTTCAACCACCCTGGGATCAGTTGCCGTGCTGCCACCGTTATATAAAGGGCTCGCTGCAAATAATAAAACCCTTGACTTTAGTGCCAGACAGGCACCTTTTGTAATGCGCCCCCAATTTAAACCGCTGTACGATTCAGGCAACTCGGCTGCAACAGCATCTAATTCCGATACAATATAATTCACACAATCTGAATAGGTAGCCCGCGTAGTATCAGGCGCATCAGCAGTAGCATATACCCTGTCGCCCACTAATGGTACGCCACCAAAAAACTTCAGCAGGTACTCATAACAAAACGCACGCAGAAATCTTGCCTCCGCTTTTGTTCTTCTTTTCGTATCACCGGATAGCGGAGAACGGTCTACATCGGCCAGGTACACATTCGCGTTATGAATGGTAGTATAAAGTGTTGCCCAATGTCTCGCAGTAATACTATAAAAGTTTCCTGCAAATGTTCCCTGTGCAAAAGTTTTATCGTAATTACCGAGGGCCGGATACCGGCCTTCTGCCTCGTCACACATCTTTGAATAATCAGCTTCGTTATTACTTGAGGATACAGTATAATTAAAGGAAAGCGTGGTATACAATCCCGTTAAAAACTCCATAGTATGCGCACTATCGGAAAATACACTCTTATTATTCAAGATCTCAACATCGCTGGAATCGAGATACCCGGACTTCTTGCAGGCAGTAAATGCCAGTAAGACTCCCATTATAACAACGAATAACTTTTTCATATCTTAAAAGTAGAATTTATAATATACTAATATTTATGCCGATATTATAGATGGCCTCCTGCGGATAAACACCCTGATACCCTGGAGCACTCCCACCCCTTGCCACCTCAGGATCCAACTGAAAACGACTATACGTCTTTGACCAGGTTTTCAGATTTGAGCCATTCATATATATCGTCGCATTGTTAAGACCTACCCTTCTCATCCAGTTCTCAGGCAGCTTATAACTCAATTCCATAGACTTTATACGAAGGTAATTACCACTGATCGCCCAAAAATCTGAGTTGCTGCCAGGAGACATATAGGTCCCGTGAAAATTAGTGACCAGTGCCGGAAACTCTGCTGTAGCAGCCGTCTCAGGGGTCCAGCGCTTTAAATGAATCGCCTGAAGGTTCCCTTTGAACGGGGCTACAAGGTTGTAACCAATCTGCACATCAAAATCCAAAGCCGATTGAAGAAACACAGAAAACGATAAGCGCTTGTAAGTAATGGCCGTATTCAGTCCCAACACTGTAGTAGGAAGGTTCGGTTTGCCAAAATATCCTTTATCTCCAAGATCACTGATCATCCCATCTCCATCCAAATCTCTATACTTTAAAAAACCAGGTATCGTATTGCCCGCATACTTGGCCACAGACGGATCATCAATCTCTTCCTGGGTGTAAAAACCCTCCCAGATCCATTGTGGAACAGCTCCTATAGACTGGCCCGTTTGACGCCTCCAGGGAAGAAGAGCAGGCACCTCATCCATCTCCAGTATCTTATTTTTAGCATAAGAATAAGTACCCTTCATGTTTAACCTCACGTCTTTAGCAATCTTGCCATTATAATTCAGTTCCACTTCATAGCCCTTATTGCTTACTCTTCCTATATTTTCAGGCGGCAGGTTATCTGTAGCTACACCAAAATAAAAAGGTATGGTATTGCGGCTGGTAAGAATGTCATACCGCTCATTGGAAAATACATCCACACTGCCACTCAACCTACTTTTAAAGAAAGAAAAATCCAGACCAATATTGGCCTTACGCTCCTTCTCCCAGGTTACATTATCATTACCTAATATGCCAACATATACAGCATTGTGGTTATTATGCGTGGTACCAAAAGAGTAAGCATTCGATGTAAAAGTGTACGACTCCTGGTAGGCATTTCGTGCATCGCCTATATCATCACTACCTACTATACCATAAGAGCCCCGCAATTTTAAAAGACTTACAACCCGGCGAAGTGGTTTCATAAACCCTTCTTCAGCTATGTTCCAGCCAACAGAACCCGCAGGAAAAAAGCCCCAGCGGTGATTGACGTCAAAACGGGTACTTCCGTTATAGCTGCCATTAAACTCCAAAAGATATTTGTTCCTGAAATTATAACTTACCCTCGATGTATATCCTCTGAAATTGATAGGAACGTATGACGCTGTAGCCGCTTCATCACCTGTAATGTTCCGTGTTCTGGAATTCTGGTTATATAATAACAGGGCGCTTACATTATTATCACCGAATGACCGGTTGTAATTCAGGTTGGCCTGTATAGTAGTTTGTCTGCGTGGGTCACCGGAGCTATAGGTATAACTGAAAGGGCTCACTCGATACACGTTAGTATTACGCGGTGTGTAGGTGTCTGTTTGAGGATCATAGTAATACGATGGAAAATCATCGCGTTGAATGGTACGTGTAGCCGAGTTACTGTTCACAACTGAAAGGAGTGCCCTCAGCTCCAATCCAGGTGTTATCGCGTCTAACTTCTGTGTACCCGAAACTGCCCCATTAATAAGGTTCTGCAACTGCCTCGAATATCCCCCATAAGCAATACGGCCAACAATATTATTGGACAGGCCGGCAGGGGGCATCAGGTTGAGGTCGGCGTAACCAAAACTGCCATCGGGATTATAAATCGGGTAACCAAATGGCTTCAATGACTCAAAATTGTAGATCTCGTAAAAAACTGCCGTTTCGCCCGAAGCACTCTGATCCATGAACTTCGGCGCATTTAGCGCCGTGTTATTACCAGAGATATCTAAACGGAACGACAACGACTTCGTTGCCTTGATGTCCAGGTTAGATCTGAAATTATAACGGTCAAAACGATAGTTATTGTTGATGTCTGCACCCTCCGCCTGGATATGCTTTAATAAACCATCCTGCCGAAGATATCCCAATGATAAAAAGTACTGTACTGTTTCAGTTCCCCCTGAAATATCCACCCGGTTGGTGGACATGGGAGCCTGTTTTTTGATCAGCGTATTGTACCAGTCTACATTAGGATGACCATACGGATCCTGACCATTGCGGTACAACTCTATATCTTCTTCACTGAATAAAGGGGTATAAGTTCCTCCCAACAGCAGGGCATCGTTTTTCAGCGCTTCATTATACAGCATGGCGGTATTGGCTGCATCCAGCAG
>DAOLFI010000457.1:0-3828 GCA_035326385.1 Niabella sp. | reverse complement strand
ATAGTACCTTTTTCCTGAACCATATACTTATATATTTTTCGGGTTTTTCATCAAAATTGATACCGCCCCAAAGAGAAAAGCCAGATTGTCAGATTTTGGTGAAAAAATTTCATTTCCTGTAAAATATTATGCGCTTTTTTTATTCCTCCCCGTTTGTTCTATCTTAGCTTTATGTATAACGAGACTTTCTTTCAGGTAAGTGATAATGTCGGCTGGATTGATCTTGGCAATGGTATTTCAAGACAAATGCTGGGTCATGATGACAGATTAATGATGGTAAAAGTGAAGTTTGAAACAGGGGCGACAGGAGTTATGCATCAGCACCCGCATGAGCAGGTGAGCTATGTAGAAAGCGGCAGTTTTGAATTAACGATTGGTAACGAAGTGAAAATATTGAACCAGGGCGATGGATATTTTGTACCCTCAGGTGTATTGCACAGCTGTGTTTGTAAAGAGGCTGGTGTGCTGATAGATACTTTTACGCCAGCGAGAGCGGATTTTTTATAAATATATCATCTGTTATTGTGTTATAGAAAATTGTCGTATTGAGTTATCAATTTCAGTGCAAAATCAATAATGCAACGACATATAATAAGCGTCGTCGCATCGACCAGCGGGAGGTGTCTCAATGAAATGCCTGTTACCATCGCAATTCGACTGCGCGTTGAAATTTCTCCGCTGCACTATGAAACGACAATTGGCTATCAGCATATTACAGAATATGCCATTTGCAGTGCTGATGATATTAACTGAGTTTTTTCTTTTAAAATACTCAATATGCGATTTCCCATACTCAATACTCAACTAATACTCCGTATAATGAGTATTGGACAATTGGGTATTGAAAATTGAATATTTATTTGGTGTTTAGGCACCTATACGCTCAATCTCATAATCGATAGCTTACCTTTAACCTAACTGCTACTACCTTCCGAACGCCTTCAATATTCCCGGGATACCTAATGATCCTTCAAAAGTGGAAATAAGCTTTTTATTTTTGTCGTAAAAAGCCAGGTAAGGCAGGTTTTTCATTTCATAGTAAGGTGGCATTACATAGGCGATATCACGTCCTACGGTAATACCATTCTGCTGCAATTTATATTTTGCTGCAAATTTTTTCATATCACCAAAAGGCTGGGTAGTGGCCATTACTATCTGTATACCTTTGAATTTGCTGATGTTCTTAATCAGCGCTTCTGTTTCGTGCTGGCAATGGTCACAGTCAGGGCTGAAAAATATAAGCAGCAAAGGTTTATCTTTTTGAAACCTTGCTTTTAAGGGCCATTTGGTAGTGCTGTCAGTAAGTAACAACACAGCAGGTGGGGGCGTTCTCTGCTTCAGGTATAAAGGCGTTTCCTGCCCAAATGCCATGCAACTGATGAAAAACGAAATTAACAATGCGGATACGTACTTTTTCATGCGTAAGTTTTTATTTTTTGGTATAAACCTGTTTATTAACGGGGAATATACCTGGAAATTTTCCTGCCAATAGATAAAGGTAATGTTTTGATGTATTTAAGAGCCATTTGGCTGCAAGGGAAAATAATTTTTTGTTTATCTACGATAAATTCGTAAATTAGCATTAAAATCGTAAAAATGATAAAGCTTACGCCGCAGGAAGAACAATTGATGATAGCAATATGGAAAGTAGGGGAAGGCCATGTAAAAGCCTATATGGAGCATATACCCAATCCTGGCCCTTATACTACTGTTGCTTCTACTATTAAAAACCTGGAAAAGAAAGGATATATATCAGGCCGTCTTTTTGGCAACACTTATGTATATAAGCCCATAGTTACTGAAGATGAGTATAAAAAGAAATTTATGGGGAGTGTGGTTAAGGACTATTTCAGCAACTCCTATAAAGAGCTGGTTAATTTTTTTGTAGATCAGAAGAAGCTTTCAGCTGATGAGCTGAAGGAAATTGTGAAAATGATTGAAAGCGGAAAGAAAAAGTGAAGCTGTGAGAAATTAATACGTAACAATCAGTAATTCTATTATCCGTCCTCTGTCAACTTTAAAATTTTTACTTTATGCCTGTTATTATAGATTATATACTCAAACTCAATATATGCCTGGGATTTGTATACCTGTTTTACCAGCTGTTTTTAAGAAAGCTTACCTTTTATAACTGGAACCGGTGGTATTTACTGGGATACACTGCTTTAAGCTTTATTATTCCCTTAATTGATATTATGCCATCGCTGCAAAAGCGCGATCTGCAAAGCACCGCAATGATGCAATGGATACCTGTGATCAATTTTGTACCGCCGCAGGATCAGGGATTCTTTGAAACGCTTACCTACTGGGATTGGTCTGTTGCTGTGTTAGTAATAGGAAGCCTGATTTTACTGGTAAGGTTTCTGGTACGTTTTTACTCATTTCAAAAGATGAGATCCAGGGCACAGCTATTATCTGATGATCAGACAAAAATTTACCAGCTTGATGATCATATTACTCCTTTTTCCTTTGGTAATTCCATATTCATTAATACGGAAATGCACCATGGTGAGGAGCTGGAAGAAATTATACGCCACGAGTTTGTGCATGTAAAACAAAGGCATACTATTGATATTATATGGTGTGAAGCCTTATGTATCTTAAACTGGTTCAACCCTTTTGTATGGATGCTGCGCCATAATGTGAAGCAAAATCTGGAGTTTATTGCAGATAATAAAGTGCTGCAAAATGGCCTGGATAAAAAAGAATACCAGTATTTACTGCTGAAAGTATTAGGCAGCCGGCAGTTTGCTTTTACCAATCATTTTAATTTTTCATCTTTAAAGAAACGCATTGCCATGATGAATACTATCAAAAGCACAAAAATTCATTTGATCAAATTTTTATTTTTATTACCGGTAGTGGCTGTACTGCTGCTGAGCTTCAGGAAAGAAGTGATCAGGTTGCAGGAAAAACAGTATGCATCCGAAGAAAACCTTAATGATGACCCAGGCAAAAAAGCACCTGAAAACCTTGTTGATGATTCAAAAAAGCTGCTGGTTATTTCATCTATCGTGCCTTTTGAAAAGGATACCGTTCCTGCCGAAAAGAAAAAAATGTCGATTGTACTCAAGAGCACCAGCAGCACGGCTAATCCTCCCTTAATTGTTGTTGACGGGGTGGAAATGGACAGGACTTACAATCTGGAAGCCGTGGATGCCGAAGATATTGAAAGCGTTAGCGTGCTTAAAGACGGAAATGCCAATGCTTTATATGGAGAAAAAGGCAAGGATGGGGTAATTATTGTTACTACTAAAGGTTCGGCATCGCTCACTCGCACATTTGGCAACCTGCAGCCGCTGTATGTTTTAGATGGTTTGCCTATTGAGCGTAGTGCGCTAAAAAGTATCAACTCGGATCAGATTGAAAGCGTTAATATTTTAAAAGATGCTTCTGCAAAAGCTTTATTTGGCCCGAAAGCTGAGAATGGTGTTGTTTTAGTTACAACAAAAACAGGCCGACCTAAAACGGATAGCATTACGTTTTCTGCAAAAGGAGATAAGATATTATTAAGAAAGGCCGAAAACGGATATACACATGAAATGGAAGCGAGTAAAATAATAATGAAAGATGGTGGGAAAACAATAGTAGCTTCCGGCAATGTAAGCGGAACTGTTTCCCCCAATGCTAAAGTAGCTGTTGATACGATTAGCTTTCACCCCAAAGCAGGATCAAAAACAGATGAAGTTACGGTTATTGGTTATGGAACAAAAAATCAGGATCTCTCACTTAAGGGTAAAGTGACCGGTGTGCAGGTAAAGCCCACTGAAAAAGCAGAAGTGATCGTCAGAGGAAGAAATGGCAGCCTGCAGGGTAATGTCTATTATG
>DAOLFI010000456.1:0-3843 GCA_035326385.1 Niabella sp. | reverse complement strand
GATTTCAAAAACGTCTAATCAGCCGGTAATAATTAAGGCTTCAGGAAACGGAAAGCATACCGTACAGGTATATAAAGCCACAGAAGCTCACTCAGGCCCTGTATATATTGAAAAGATTACCGGTAACGAAGTTCAGGCAGTTCCGCCTCCTGATGTGTCTTTAATTGAATTTATAGGTAACAGCATAACATGTGGCGCGTTTTCTGATGGCTCTACAGCTCCCTGTGCAACGGGCGCCTACCAGGATCAGTATAATGCGTTTTACGCATACGGACCAAGAATAGCACGTGCATTAGATGCTGATTTTATATTAAGCAGTGTAAGCGGTATCGGTATTTACAGGAACTGGGATAGTAATGGCCCCACAATGCCCCAGCTTTATGAGTACACAGACTTTACGCTGAACAGCTATCGTAAATGGAATTTCAATATATATAAACCTAAAATTGTAAGCATAGCTTTAGGAACCAACGATTGTAACGATGGCAATGGTGCAACGGCACGTTCACCTTTTAACAGCGATACTTTTATAACGAAATATATTGAGTTTGTTAAACTGGTAAAATCAAAATATCCTTTGGCAAAGATTGTTTTATTGAGTAGTCCGGTAGTAGCGGAACCGAAAAATATAATGCTTCAAAATTGCCTGAATGCGGTCAAGGCGGGTATTGATCAGGAGTTTCCGGGCGATACGCCTGTTACAGTATATTTTCTAAAGGAAATGAACCCAACTGGTTGCAGTGGTCATCCTGGCGTAGCAGATCATGGGGTTATTGCTAACGAATTGATCCCTGTTTTTAGAGATAATTTGAATTAATGTATGACATTTATTCATCTCCCTAATTTCTTAAAAGGTATATCCAGCACATCAAATTTTACCGGGCTTTTGAAAGTATAATGCCACCATTCTGTTTCCAGTTCGGTAAAGCCATATCTATCCATTACCGTCTTTAAGCGGTTCCGGTTGGCCAGTACCTCTGGTGGTAAATGTTTAAAACTATGATGTGCTGTATCAGAAAAGTTGTCAAACCCGGTGCCCATATTTAGCTCTTCGCCGGTTTGCAGGTTTATTAAAGTGAGATCAACCGCTGTACCACGGTTGTGGTTGCTGCCTCTCACAGGATTGGCTACATAGCGTTCATCCTTTACCAGTTCCCAGAACTTTATTGATACTGTATAAGGGCGATAGGCATCAAATATTTTAAGGCCCAGTCCCTCTTTGTTCAACTCCTGCTGCACTTTTAAAAGCGCTTCTGCGGCCGGTTTACGCAGGAAAGCTGTGCTAGTGTTGGCCGGATACATCAGCCTGTGCATGAAATTATTTTCAGTAGCATAGCGAAGGTCATAAACAATGGTGGGTATTATGCGCTTCAGCTCGGTCATTTGCGTCTCTGGCCGGTCTGCTATCGTTTCCCTGTAGTTTTTATAGGAATGCTCAACATATAAAGGGATGGATTGTCCGTATAAAACGGTAATACTAACCATGCAGGTTAGTATTACACTTAATAAGATATGCTTGGGAACAGGCATTTGTAATTCTTATTCTGTTGTTTGCCCGTCAAAATCTTCTTCGTTTTCTTCGGCTTCTTTTTTAGTAGCACGAACAATACCATCTTTATGATGAGGCGGCGCATAAATGGTGTACATTTTCAGCACATCGGCACCGGTATTGATCACATTATGCTTTGCTCCGCTCGGAACAATTACTGCATCACCGTCCGCTACAGCGTACTCGTTGTCATCAATAATGCATTTGCCATTGCCCTGTTCAAAACGGAAGAACTGGTCGTTTTCATCATGAACTTCTTCACCAATTTCTTCACCCGGTAACAGGCTCATCAGTACCAGCTGAAAATGTTTAGAAGTGTACAGCACTTTCCTGAAATGATCATTGTCTAAGGTAAGTTGCTCAATGTTTGCGTTAAAACCTTTCATAACAGAACATTTTTATTTTAGCTAAAATTGTATTTATATTAATTCCAGAACTCCAATATCATTGCTGTGGATTAATGAGTGGATGTCCTGTGTTCTTCTTTTAAGTAGGTTGTACACCTGTTCGCTACTTTGATTACCTGTTTTAATAAGTATTACTTTAGGGGGAAATCCTTTTAAATTACTCAAATTCAAAAAATCCTCATCATTAGTAACAATGTTTAGACCATTTTCTAAGGCATATTGCCAGATCTCAATATCTCTGGCGGGTACTTTTAATCCGATGAGATCTACATGATGGCATTCCCCGAAAACGCCGCTCAGTCTGCTGCATAATTTCCAGGAAATATTTGCATCTAAAAGCAGCTTCACTTATGCGGCGATTATTTTAATAATAGCTTCCCTATTAGCGGCAAATGATAATGCAGCAAGAATTTTCTCCTGATTAAGCAAGGGATAATCGTCTATGATCTGTTCATAACTCATACCCGAAGCTAACCAGGTCAGGATATCGGCAACGGTGATCCTGGTACCTGTAATACAGGGTTTCCCAAAACGTATATCCGGGTTAATGCTGATATGATTTTGATACTGGTCCATAGTATAAAGCTACTGATTTAAGCCAAATAATCAAAACAGGTCACATATATTAACCCCTTTCACAAATCGTTCCTATTGTTTTCAGTTTTTTATATCGAAATGATATAATTGTTTTATACTGCTTCCTGCTGTAATTGATTTATAAATCTTCTTCCCGCTCCAGCATCAGAACAGCGCTTTGCGGAACAATAAAATATTTATCTCCCTCGTACATTACTTCTGTAGCTCCGCTCATTAAGAAAATAGCAAGATCTCCCTCTCTTGCCTGTAGCGGAACGTATTTTACCTGGTCATCATCGTTTTTCCAGGGCTCATCATCTACAGGCATAGGTATGGCATAGCCCGGCCCCGTTCTGATAACATAGCCCTGTTGCACTTTTTCTTTTTCCTGTACACCAGGGGGCAGGTAAAGCCCACTGGCAGTACGTTCATGCGGTTGGGTAGGCTTAATTAAGACCCTGTCGCCCACAACAATTAATTTCTTAAACCTGTTTTCTGCAGTAATATGCATAGTAATACATTCAAAAGGTAAAATTAAAAATTAAAAAGCTATTCGGAAAGGGTTTTTATGGCAGGACGCTGGAATTTATGACATAGTAAATTGATATCGTAAATGAATCAGAATAATGCTTATAGACAAGGAAGTTACAGCTCTACGATCCTTTTATGGCGGAGACTGTCAATTTTTTGCAATGCAGTTTTATATTGCTCTAACAGTCCTTGTACAGCTTTTGCTTCTGCTGTTTTATGAGCTTCTTCCAGCTCTTTTTTATAGCTGCTAAGAGAGTGTGCTGCTTCGTTATATTTATGATAGATGCTGTCAATTTCTAATTCTCCGATAATGGCAGAAAGTGCTTTACCTGCCTTTTCCCAGTTTACATTATCGTATTGCAGGCGCAATGTATTAGCTTGCTTCTCCCAGTTTGCGGCTTCCATTTTTTGATGATAAGCCTCTTTAAGCACCTCCTTGTCCTCGCTGGTTATAGTTTCTGCCAGTGAATTATCAATGGCTTTCCAGCCAAAGGCAATTACAATTTTTTTCGTATTATTAACAGCTTCCTGAACCGTCTTCTCTTCATTTTCCTGTAAGGCCGGAACCACCACATCAATATTGCTTACGAAGACAGGATGTAGGCCGGATTGGGGTGCATCTATGTTTTTCTCTATGTTGTTTGTTCTCTCCTCCTGAATATTATTGACCGGAGTTTCTTTGACAGGGTATGGTATAACCTGTTGAGCTGGGATAATATCAGCATTGGTGGTACTACCGGATCCTGCATCATCAGTAGTATAGTGTAGTATATATTGCTG
>DAOLFI010000455.1:2165-3844 GCA_035326385.1 Niabella sp. | reverse complement strand
AGCTCCAGGTCAAAAACCAGGTCCTGCCCAGCAAGCGGGTGATTGCCATCTAATGTTACTGAGTCTTCTTTAACTTCTGTTACCACTACCTGGAATTGTTGCCCGCTGGGATCGCTCATTACCAGCGGCATACCCACTTCCACCTGCATATCTTCCGGGAAACGATCCTTCGGCATATCAATCAGCATCTCATTACTTTTAGGACCGTAAGCTTCGTTCACAGGAATATGAATAGTTTTCTTTTCTCCAACCTCCATGCCGGTTACGCCATCATCAAAACCTTTGATCACCATGCCACTTCCCACTTCAAACTCAAGCGGATCGCGCCCTTCAGAGCTGTCAAATGTTTCTCCTGTAGTCAGCTTCCCATGATAATGTACTTTTACTTTATCGCCTTTTTTTACTTGTTGCATTCTATTTATAGTTTATTGTTTGTTTTATTTAACCCGGCAAAGAATATAAAGCGACTATCTTGCGTCGCACAGCGTCATCGGCGGTACAACTATCAGCCTGCATATGCTACAACGACGGGCTTTGTTAATACAGGTCAGACCCGGGATCGTCAGACCCTGCACCAGAACACCGAAGGTAGGGCTTTCCTGTTATTTTTCCGATATTCGCAGCCATGAATGTGGATAGCTATAAAGATCTGCGGATTATTTATATGGGCACCCCCGAGTTTGCTGTAGCAGGCCTGGCCGCCCTTTTGCAGGCCGGTTGTAACATTGTGGCGGTAATTACGGCACCTGACAAGCCTGCAGGACGAGGAATGGAGCTGCAGCAGAGCGCTGTTAAAAAATATGCTTTGCAGAAAGCATTAACGGTTCTCCAGCCCGAAAAACTAAAGAACCCGGAGTTCTTACACCAGCTCCAGGATTTTAGGGCAGATCTCCAGGTTTGTGTAGCGTTCAGGATGCTGCCCGAAGTAGTGTGGAACATGCCTGCCATGGGCACTATCAATTTACACGGTTCTTTGCTGCCTCAATACCGTGGTGCAGCGCCTATTAACTGGGCCGTTATCAATGGTGAAAAAGAGACCGGCGTTACCACATTCAAACTAAAGCATGAAATAGATACTGGTGATATCCTGCTGCAGGAAAGCTTTCCTATTACCGAAGAAGATACAGCGGGTACAGTGCATGATAAAATGATGCCGATAGGAGCCGACTTGCTGGTTAAAACAGTCAAGGGACTGGCTGATGGCAGCCTGAAAGAAATGCCACAGCTTATATCAACGGATGCCGTTATACATCACGCGCCTAAGATCTTTACAGAAACCTGCCAAATCAATGCTTCCCGGTCAATGGAAGAAGTATTTAATCTTGTTCGCGGCCTTTCACCCTATCCTGCTGCTTTCACTTTTTTAAACGGAAAAAAGCTTAAGATCTTTAAATGCAGGAAAACAGCGGAAACACCTGAAACTAATGCAGGCGAGTTGGAAACAGATGGTAAAACCTACCTGAAACTGGCCTGTGCTAATGGATACCTACAATTACTGGACCTACAGCTGGAAGGTAAAAAAAGGATGAACGTGGTAGACTTTTTAAGAGGCTACCGGTTTTAGTAACTACTGAGTGAAAAGGATTTTCTTGCGCAGGTCTGCAGCATAGCGATGTGTTAGGCCGACCTGTGCATTAGCGTTGCCTGTTTTCTACAAAGTAACGCGGTAATACACTAGC
>DAOLFI010000455.1:0-2065 GCA_035326385.1 Niabella sp. | reverse complement strand
GTGCATTAGCGTTGCCTGTTTTCTACAAAGTAACGCGGTAATACACTAGCCGGGAAGGGGACCTCAACGCAAACCTGAAACTTGCTGTATAGCCCATATATGCTTTCTTCACAATTCAACTGAACGTTGAGATTTCTCCGCTGCGCTGCGAAATGACAATAAAAATCATGTTATTCCCTACTAATACATCACCTTTACATTAAACTTGTCAAGATTATCGGTTTTAAGCCTGGATGCTGCTGCCTCGCTGATCCTTATATCAAAACCTTCGCTGTATTGCACGCCTTTCATTTTGCCCAAAACCTTGGCATAAACAGATTGGTTATTGTCAGGGTTGGTCAGCTTTACAATAGTTCCGGGGGCAGCATTATCCATTAGCAGGTAATATTTACCATCATTCCAGCCCCTGTCTGTTTTAAAAATACCTGATGAAAGGGTATGCTCAGAGATAAGATTAGAGTTTTTATACTTTTCAAAGTCTGATTTAAAATACCCTGCTTCATCTGTTACAGCAGTTATTGCCTCTGCATTATTTTTAGCAGTAATTTTTTCTGATACGATGGCTTCTGCTTTTCGCTCTTCTTCTTTCTTTTGAGCAGCAGCGATGGCTCTTTCATTAGCAGTAGCCTCATCAGCTATTCTTTTTGCCTCTTCTGCCTGGGCCAGGGCTATTTTTTCTGCCTCTATTGCAGCAACAGAGGGTTTGCTATCAAACGATAAAAAACGGGTAGCTACAAATCCTGTTGTTCCGCCTGTGTTACGTATTTCAGACCAATCATTATCCACCTTTCTAAGATAGGTAAGCACTTCATCCTCCTCTGCCAGGCCAACTACTTCCTGGTCTGTTGACGGTCCTTTACGGATATTGATCCTGGTACCATAAGCTTTCGCTGTTTTTGCGGATTCAACAACCTTTTTAGGCTCAGCTTTTACAGGTCCTGATTGCAGGAATCGGGAAGCTATAAATCCTTCCACACCATCTTTAGCACGAATAGAGGTCCATTCGCTGTTCACTTCTTTTATGATATCCACCACCTCATCCTGCTGTAAAATACCCACCACTTCCTGGTCGGTAGCAGGTCCCTTACGAACATTGATATTGGTACCGGATACCACAGCTGTTTTTACGGAAGCCGCTTTTTTAGGCGGTTCTGCCTTTGCTGTTGCTGCTTTTAAAAACTGCGAAGCAATATATCCTTCCACACCTTCTCTGGTACGTACAGATGTCCATTCACTGTTCACTTCTTTTATAACATCTACAACTTCGTCCTGCTGTAAAATACCCACCACTTCCTGATCGGTGGCAGGCCCTTTACGAACATTGATATTGGTGCCGGAGATCACAGCTGTTTTTACGGGAGCCGCTTTCTTAGGCGATTCTGCTTTCGCTGTTGCTTCCTTTAAAAATTGCGAAGCTATATACCCTTCAACGCCGTCTTTGGTACGGACGGAGGTCCACTCATTATTTATTTTTTTAATAATCTCCACCATCTCATCCTGCTGTGCCGTAGCAATAACCGGCTGATCCGTAGCCGGCCCTTTCCGGATGTTTATATTGGTTCCTGCAATTAACCCCTGCCGGGTTTTAGTGTTACTTTTAGATCCCAGGATATTTGATTTCTGATCTGCTGATTTATCTGCCGGAATAGCCGGAGCTGTTCCTGTAAAATATCCAACTATGATATCTTTACCTTTAACTATTCCATCACCCTCAATCCTGTTCCAGCTTTTCAAATCCTTTACAGAGATCTTATTGAAGCGGTTACTGATGCTGGTTAAAGATTCCCCTTCCGATACTGAATAATATACAGGAGTTTTACCTTTTTTCTGGGACAGGTTATCGGAGGTTAAAGGGATTTTTACCTTCTGCCCTACTGATAAACCTTTATCTCTGTCGAAACCATTAGCAGCAGCTATATCCGTCACTTTCACACCATATATCCTGCTTAACGAATAAAGCCCTTCTTTGGGTTGTACTTCATGCATCACTACCGCACCCTTTCCCGATTTTTCTGCAATAAGTTTTGCATTTTGAGCCATTAACAGCCCCGATGTTAGAACAAAT
>DAOLFI010000454.1:0-3844 GCA_035326385.1 Niabella sp. | reverse complement strand
GGGGGGGGTGATGATAGCTCTAAGGTTATAGCCTTAATACAATTTCCCATGGGGGGTGCGGTATTTAACATCGCCTGTAAAATTAACCGCCGCTCCCGGTGCAGGCGACAGGGCTGCTGCAGCCGGCAACTCTATAGACGGAGTGAGAGCACTAAGGTTGGTTCCAAAAGGAAGCCGCACCGTGATAATACCTGTTTTATAATCTATCTCGCCCTGTTGCTGGTTGATGCTGAATGATTGCAGATGCACGTCAGCATTTGTATCAAAATTGCTGTCGGATCCTTTATCACATCCTGTAAACAGTGCAGTAAATAATACCGCCAGAATTATATAGGGAAGAATGGTTCGTTTTTTCATTTTTCAAATTTTTAATTGCCTGAATTAATAACCGGGGTTTTGCACATATAAACCTTCACTCCAGAAGATCTGGTTTTGTGGAACCGGCAAAAACTTATCGCGGCCCTTTTTAAACAGCGCTCCCTGGTAAATGGAACGGGTGGGCTTTTCGTGTGTAAAGAAATCGTTCATTGCCTGGTCTGCAATGCCCCAGCGCATCAGGTCGAAAAACCGTTCCCCTTCCAGTGCCATTTCAAGCCGGCGCTCAAACCTTAATGCTTTGCGCGCAGTAGCCTGATCCCATGTAACGTTTTCTCCCGGCACATACTCTTTTACATTATAGTTGGAGGTGGGCTGACCGTTGGCTCGTTTAAGCCGTGTGGTACTGCTGGCGGCACGGCGGCGAATGGCATTGATAAGCGGGAGCGCATCGGTTTGTCTTCCCAGCTCAATCAGCGCTTCTGCTTTAAACAACATTACATCTGCATACCTGATAAGGATGCGCGCTTTGGTGTTGCCGAAGAAAGGAGCAAGATTAATAAAGCAATCGCAATCCGGCGACACGTTTTCTTTCATGGAATTATACACACCATAGATGGGCACATTGCGGCTCCAGGCTTCTGTAACCACTCTTGCCGGCTCATATTTCCACGGTGCGCCGGGTCTTGAAACCGTATGGTCAATACGGGGATCAACAGTGTTAGCGCTGAAGTTTACATTTTGGTCGTTATAATTGTCTAACAATGGTACGCCTGCAGCATTGGTGCGAAAAGCATTGACAAGCGTTTGCGATGGCTTTTGGAAATCGCAACAACCAAGACCCTGCGGCACGGTAAGCATATCGCCAAAATTCACACGGCCGCGCCCGGCCCCATCATTGCTGGAAAACTGAACAGACAGTAATGCTTCGATGCCATTTTCAAAGCTGCCAGGTAAAAAGTTACTGGCAAAATCATCCTGCAATTTATAGTCAGAGTTCAGTGCCATATCTGCTGCCTCAATCACTTTCTGGAGCAATGCAGCATCTACGCTTGTTACAGCATGTGTTTCATTTTGCTTATACGCCTGGAACAACCTTGTTTTAGCCAGGAATGCATAAGCAGCATATTTGTTAACCCGGCCAATCTGCGGCTGTTTGGCAGGCAGGGTTTGAGCAGCAAACTCGAAATCCGCAGCTATCTTTTCCAGTATCTGGTCGCGCGTAAATTCATTATTCTTTATCAGCTTATAATCTGCCGGCGGCACATTTTCGTCTATATAAGGTATTTGCTTAAAAAGGTTTTCTATCATCAGGTACCAGTAACCTCTTAAAAACCGAAGCTCCGCTTTGCGTGTTTCCAGTAACGGGAACTCAGCTTCATTGAGCTTGTTTAAAATACGCAGTCCTTCATTAGCTCTCCTGATGCCAACATAAATATTAAACCAGATACCATCATAGTTCCACTGGTCGGGTCGCGATGTTACAAAAGTTTCCATTGAGTGAAACACATCACCATCGTTAATGCCACCGCCACCTTTGTAAGCGTCATCGGCACGAACGTTCCCATACTGGTACATGCTGAACGCACGGTTTATTTCATCATTTCCCAGTTGGGAATAGGCTGCTATCACAAAGCCATCTGCCTGCTCAGGCGTAGCCACCTGCTCTTCAGACAAAGAACCTCTTGGGCCTACCTCTAACATTTTTTTGCATGAAGTAAATGAGATAAGGGCTATAGCTATTATTAGTATATTCTTGTTCATTTCTTTAGTTTTTAGAATTTCAGGTTAACGCCTCCGGTAAATACAGTTGGATTAGGATAGGCATAAGCCGGGCTTTCGGGATCGAGGCCGGTAAAGGATTTTGATTTCATCAATATACCCAGGTTGTCACCTCCAATATAGAATCTGCAGGATTTTATATTCAGCTTATTCAGCAGGCTTTTGTCAATGGTGTAACCCAATTGGAAATTTCTCAGTTTCAGGTAAGCACCGTTTTCAATAAAGTAAGTGGAAGCTCTGGCTTCAAAATTGTTATCGGTTAATACCGGCGCAGGAATGGTTGAACCTGTATTAGTAGGAGACCAGGCATCGAGCAGGCGTTGCCCTTTGTTGGAGGAGGATTCTACAGCACTCCAGAAATCGGTAAATCTTTTGGCCTCATTGTTTACGTCTACTTTGCCAAGTCCCTGCAATAAAAACGAAAGATCAAAATTCTTGTAGCTTACATTAGCATTAAAGCCATAAGAGAATTTGGGAATAGGGATGCCAATCCAGGTACGGTCAAAATCGTTGATCACCCCATTATTATCCAGATCGCGGTAACGTATTCTTCCCGGCGCTTTCCCCGGCTGATCGGCATAAGCATCTACCTCTGCCTGGTTTTGAAACAGCCCATCAGCAATATATCCAAAGTAAGAGCCAATGGTTCTTCCTAAAATATTCTGTCCACGGCCATCGCCTCCATAAGCGTTTACCACTTCTGCCGGCAGCTTTGTAACCTTGTTCCGAACAATATCGAAATTACCGGTAAGGTCAATCGACCAGTCTTCAGTTAAATTATTCCTGTACCCCAGTATAAACTCAAACCCGTTGTTTTGCATGGAAGCGCCATTTACCCAGCGGTTACCGCCTTCTCCCAGCGTACCAATATATGGAGGCAGAATAAGGATATCGGATGTTTTCTTGATATAATAGTCCATGCTTCCGTACACTTTATTATTGGCAAATGCATAGTCCAGACCGAAATTCGACATATCGGTTGCTTCCCATTTAAGATCAGGATTGGCATTTTGTGAAAGATAAAATCCTGACGGCAGCACACCGCTTTTATTTCCGTTAATATCGTAAGCGGTGATGTTGTAAGAAGAAAGGTATATGTTGTAAATGGCATTGTTGGCTATTTGCTCATTACCGGTACGGCCCCAGCCATAGCGTATTTTTAAATCGCTAAGGAAAGAAACATTGTCTTTAATGAACGCCTCTTCGCTCAAACGCCAGGCGGCAGAAAAGGCCGGGAATAAACCAAACCGGTTGTTTTGGCCAAACCTGGACGAACCGTCATACCTCAACGTACCGGAAAGGAGATACCTGTTTTTGTACGAGTAGTTGGCTCTTGCTATGTAAGACATCAACACATTCTTGCGACCGTAACCGCTGTTGTCTTTTATGCCGGTACCTGCATCTAAATACATATAGTCGGGTGATTCCAGTACATAGTCTTCCCTTGAAGCATTAAAGAAGTTGGTGGTGGATTGATAATATTCTGTACCCGCAATAACATCTAACCTGTTATCCCCTTTATTTAGCTTATAATTCAGCGTATTGGTCCAGGTAAGGTTCATGATATGGTTCTGGGTGTTGATCACTTTATTAACATCACCTACCAGGTACCCGCTCTGGTATTTCTTTTGCCAGTTCCGGGAATTGAAATTGCCATAATCCAGGCCCACATTGGAACGGAAAACCAGCGAGGGCAATATTTTTAAATCAGCAAAGAAATTACCGAATATGCGTACGTAGTTATAGG
>DAOLFI010000453.1:0-3849 GCA_035326385.1 Niabella sp. | reverse complement strand
ATTTCTTGTCTGAATTAGACTGCATTTTGGGTGAGAATGACTAATCCCGCTGCTTCCTTTCGCAGTAAATTGGTGTAACTTTAAGAAGATATTAATAAAGAGCGTTGTCGCATCGGCTGGATTGCAGCTAAAAAAGGAGAATTTATAAATACGGAAACTACACATACCGACTTAGAGTTATTTAGTCTCATCAAAAGTGGGGATAAGCGTGCTTTTACCCAGTTGTATGACCGGTATGCCTATGAGCTGATGGCTTACGCAGTTTCGCTTGTAAAATTGCAGGAGCTGGCAGAGGATGTAGTGCAGGATGTATTTGTAAAGTTTTGGGATTCAAGGGAAAGGCTCAGTATTGAATCTAATGTGCGTGCCTACCTTTACAGAGTTTGCCATAACCGGGCCTGGGATGTCAATAAGATTATTGCCCGCAATCGCGATCTGCTCGAAGAGCTTATCCGGGACTATGAACCGCATAGCGATCCGGATTTAGAACTGAGTTCCGAAGCAAAGGATTTTAAAAAAACACTTTCGGAGGCTGTCAGCAAATTATCTCCGCAACGTCGCAAGATCTGGGAAATGTGTAAGGTGGAAAAGAAAAGCTATGCGCAAGTAGGAAAAGAGCTGGGCTTGTCGCCGCATACGGTAAGGAACCATGTGGCTCATACCGTGACTATATTGCGCAATACATTACGAAGCCAGGACTTAAGCTTTGCGGTCATCTTCGTTATGCTGCTTTCAATGTTGAAACAATAATAAGAACCTGGTAGGCTGCATGAAGAAAGTGCAAATATTGCGTTTGACATCCAGACCGGGGCGCCATAAAAAATCAACCGCTCAAAAAAAATAAAAAAAATTTAACCTGCCATTAGTCAGTTTGTACTTTATCAAAGTCTAATTATAAGGAATGCTTAATTCGAAAACATATTATAGGGAACTTTTGATACGTTTTATAAAGGACGAAGTCTCTCCTGATGACGTCAGGGAGCTTTATGCCTTTATAGCAGAAAGTACATCAGTTTATGATGAGTTAAAGGAAGATAATGAGATTAAAGCGCTATTGGATAGCCGTTCGGTAGCTTTAGATAAGGGTTACCTGGACAGCGAGGTTGAACGCGTAAAAACGAAGGTATTGACGCTTACGGCTGAAAATCCCCAGGCAGGTTTAAAGCCGGTGAAATCTGTTAGAAGGTTAAAACTTTACTGGGCTGCCGCTTCTATTATCGCCCTGCTTGGCCTGGGCATTTACTTTTATATCCAAAATAATAAGCAACAACCATCTATTGTTGAAAACGCGCCGAAAGACATTCCCGCTCCCGCCATCAACAGAGCTATGATCACCCTGGCAGACGGAAGCCGGGTGTACCTGGATAGTGCAGGTAATGGCCAGCTGGCGCATTTGGGAAACATAAAGCTGGTAAAGCTGGCGAACGGGCAGATCGCCTACCAGACTGCGGACGGGCAAATTTTAAAGGAGTTACAGTATAATACCCTTACCAATCCTAAAGGAAGCAAAGTAATTGATATGACGCTATCGGACGGTTCCCATGTATGGCTGAACGCAGGCAGTTCTATTACTTACCCGGTAGCCTTTATCGGTGGTGAACGGAAAGTTGAGCTAAAAGGCGAGGGATATTTTGAGGTAACCCATGACCCCAATAAAAAATTCATTGTGTCGGCTGGCGATGTGAAAACAGAGGTGTTGGGAACTCACTTCAATGTAAATGCTTATAACGAAAGCGCCATTACTAAAGTTACATTACTCGAAGGGGAGGTTAGAACCGCTAGTAATGCAGGTTCTGTAATCATCAGGCCGGGACAGCAGGCGCAGGTAACGGATAAAATAAAAGTAATCGAGGCAGATTTAGACCAGGTGATGGCATGGCGTAACGGCTTTTTCTATTTGAATAACCAAAGCATCGGTGAAGTGATGCGGGAGATCAGTAATTGGTATGATGTGGAAGTTGTATATGCCTCCGGTATTCCGGATGTTGAGTTGTATGGGAAAATGGGCAGAGAGTTAACCTTATCGCAGGTGTTGAAGATACTACAAAAAGTAGGACTGCAATGTAAGCTGGAAAACCATAAACTAATTATTAATTAAAAAATCAACGCCATGCCAAAGTAAAAGTGAAGCAGGGCAATCAAAAAAACCGGAAGCGCTTCCAACACTCCCGGCGTGATTTTTTGAGTTGACCCCAAACAAAGTTAATAGTAGTCTTTTATTCTTCATCAACCCAAAAACGATATGCAAATGTATGCTATTTGTAAGGTCTTGCCTGCGCTTTGCAGAAAAGATTTTGCGCCAAAACTATTCCCCAATGCGGGTACTGCAACAAAACGAATTTCGGGCAGCGTTCTGTTAAGCAGGAAGCTGCAACAACCCGAAACTAAAAAGATTCTTCTTGTTATGAAGCTCACAGCCATCATATTACTGGTATGCTGCCTGCAGGTGAGCGCAAAGCTCAACTCACAGACTGTTAATTTATCCGTGAAGGCGGTAACGCTGGAAAAAATTTTTACAGCCATTGAGCGGCAAACCGGCTACACCGTGGTAGTAAACGCACGGCTGATCAGGTCGCTGCCGCCTGTTTCTATAGAAGCAAAAAATGAACCGCTTCAGGAATTTTTAACGAAGTTGCTTACCTCAAGATCGTTGGATTTTGCCATTGAAAGTAAGACTATAGTTATATCATCAGCTAAAAAAACAGAGGTCCTGACTGAACCAGTGAAGGTTGCTTTGCAGTATATGGAAATACATGGTCGCGTGGTGGACAGTACGGGCGCTCCCTTAAGCGGTGCTTCCGTAACGGTAAAAGGCAAAAGTAAAGGAACTACTACAAATGCACGTGGAGAATTTGCCATTGAGGCTCAGCCAGGGGATGTATTGATAATAACCTTTATTGGATATGAAATTAAGCAAATAACGGTTGGCGATGGCAACCCCGTTGTGGTGTTGAAGGTTTCGGATTCGCCTTTAGATGAAATTCAGGTAAGGGCATATGATGTTACCTCACGCCGTTTTAATACTGGTAATATTGGTACTGTGAAAGCAGCAGATATCGAAAAACAACCGGTTAATAATCCATTACTTGCTTTAGAAGGACGTATCCCAGGATTGCAAATTAACCAGCAAAACGGTATCGCAGGAGGCGCTGTGACAGTCGTCATTCAGGGGTATAATAGCTTATTGAAAGGGAACGACCCACTTTATGTAATTGACGGCGTTCCCTATTCTAGCGAAACATTTTATACAAATGGCGTTTTAGGAATGCAAAATGATGGGATGGGAATGAATGCAAGAGGCCCAATAGGCAATCCCCTGGCATATATAAATAGTCAGGATATTGAGAGTATTGATATCTTGAAAGATGCCGATGCTACTTCAATTTATGGCTCTCGCGCAGCTAATGGAGCCATTTTGATAACCACAAAAAAAGGCAAGTCAGGATCAACGAGCGTTTCGTTGAATCTCCAAAGCGGGGTCGGAAAAGTTACCAGAAAGCTTGATCTGCTTAATACGCAGCAATACCTGGAGATGCGAAAAGAGGCTTACGATAATTCTGGCGTTACTACTTATCCTGTCAGCGCTTATGATGTAAACGGCACCTGGGATCAATCAGCATATACCGATTGGCAGAAAGTATTGATTGGTAATACAGTGCACTATAATGATTTTCAGGGAACGATATCTGGTGGCACCAAAAGTGCAACCTTTCTGATCGGAGGAAATTATCATCAGGAATCGAGCCCATTTGTTGGCGATTTTGGTGATAAAAAAGCGAGCGTTCATTTTAATTTTTCCAGTACCTCCTTAAATGACCGCTTCAAGCTTTCATTTACAGGAAACTATTT
>DAOLFI010000452.1:0-3865 GCA_035326385.1 Niabella sp. | reverse complement strand
GCCGGAACAATTTGAAAATATAGTAGTGCGCACCAGGCCTGCTGATGGCAGCCTTGTGTACCTTAAAGATGTGGCTAAAATTGAGCTGGGAAAATTTGATTATAGCGGTAATGCTTTTGTAAACGGCAGTCCTTCGGCGTTTTTATTGATATACCAGGCACCGGGCGCAAACACGCTCAGTACCTATAATGGTATTATGAAAACCCTCGAAGAAATGCGCCCTGCTTTTCCTAAAGATATAGATTTTGCCATCCCTAACGAATCTGCAACAGTAGTAAAAGTATCGATCAATGAGGTATTGCAAACACTGGTAGAGGCGCTTATATTAGTGGTGCTGGTGGTTTTCTTATTCCTGCAAAGCTGGAGAGCTACTTTGATACCGGTATTAGCCATTCCCGTATCATTGATTGGAACGTTCATATTTTTTAGCCTGCTGGGTTTTACCATCAACACGCTGACGTTATTTGCCTTTGTACTGGCTATTGGTATTGTGGTGGATGATGCTATTGTGGTGGTAGAAGCTATTCAGCACCATATTGATCATGGTATGACCCCCAAAGCTGCTACCATTAAAGCAATGAAAGAAATATCTGCACCGGTAATTGCTATTGCGCTCATATTGGCGGCAGTGTTTGTGCCGGTAGGGTTTATACCCGGAATTGTAGGGCGGTTGTACCAGCAGTTTGCTATTACTATTGCTATTTCAGTATTGTTGTCTGCATTTGTGGCCCTGTCGCTTACACCTGCTTTATGTATGCTGATGTTAAAGCCAACCAAAACCAACCCTGAAAAAATGAACTGGCTGGAACGCTTTTTTTACCGCTTTAACCGGTGGTTTAACCGGGTGTCAAGAGGGTATACCAAAGCTGTGGGTAAATGGATCCGTCATACGCCTTATGTATTGGTAATGATGGTAGTGTTGGTGATAGGGCTGGTATTTTTATTTAAGACCAAGCCTACCGGCTTTATACCTACCGAAGATGAGGGCCGGATGTTCGTAACTTACGAAATGCCTGAAGCTACCAGTACTACCCGGAATATTGCTATGATGAAGGAGATCATGGGCCGGGTGCAGAAAATTCCGGAAGTAGCGGTAGTGGGAGGTATTGCCGGGCTGAATGTTATCAGCTTTAGTATGAAGTCAAATGTAGGTACTATGTTCGTACGCCTGAAGCCCTGGGCAGAACGAAAAGGTAAAGGCAAAGATGTGCAGGCTGTGATTGGCAAGATAATGGGCGCCACCAGCGATATCAGGGAGGCTCGGGTGCTTCCTATTGCTCCTCCGGCTATTCCGGGTTTGGGCGCTACTGCAGGTTTCTCCTTTCAGTTGCAGCAAAAAGGAACTACTGATGATATTAAACAGTTTGAAACAGTTGCCAATAAATTCCTGCAGCAGCTGAACGCGCAGCCTGCTATTGGCAGGGCGTATACCTTCTTTAATGCGCGTACGCCCAGCTACCAGGTAGATATAAATAAAGAACAGGCCAAGAAAATGGGGGTAAACGTGGCAGAAGCATACTCAACACTGTCTAACTTTTTGGGCAGCAGCTATGTAAATGATTTTAACCTTTATGGGCGAAACTTCCGTGTGATGACGCAGGCCGAAAGTGTTTACCGCGGCTCCCTGGAAAGCCTGAACGGTTTTTATGTACGTAACAGTTTGGGTGGTATGGTGCCTTTAAGCAACCTGATCACTACAAAAGTAATAGAGGCTCCTGCAGTGATCTCGCATTACAACGGGTACCGGTCTGTAGAAATAAATGGTACGCCTAAAGATGGCTACAGCAGTGGCCAGGCTATTGAAGCATTGAGGGAAGTGGCTAAAACCCTGCCTGCGGGCTACGGGTATGAATTTTCCGGAATGAGCAGGGAAGAGATTGCAGCAGGTGGACAGCAAGCCACTATTTTTGTTATCTCTATTATTTTTGTGTTCCTGTTCCTGGCTGCCTTATATGAAAGCTGGAGTGTGCCGTTTTCGGTACTGTTAGCGGTGCCCATAGGGGCATTTGGCTCTATTCTCACCTTAATTCTTTTACCCAAACTGTCTAATAATGTATATGCGCAAATCGGACTGATCACATTGATAGGACTGGCAGCAAAAAATGCCATTCTGATCGTAGAATTTGCCAAGGAGAGGGTTGACAGCGGAACCGACGTTGTACAAGCTACATTAAAAGCGGTAAGGCTGCGTTTACGACCGATTATTATGACATCGCTTGCCTTTATATTAGGAGTAGTGCCGCTGATGATAGCTTCGGGAGCCGCATCAGTAAGCCGTAATACCATTGGATGGACGGTTTTTGGAGGAATGCTGGCCGCCACATCGCTGGCTATATTTGTAGTTCCGGTATTATATGTCCTGATTACAAAGATCAGTTATCGTAAAAAACTTAAGGAGCATCATCATTAAAAAATGGGATTTGAAAGTAAAAATGGCCGGAAGCTAAAAGCAGCCACGGTTGTTTTGAAGAGTACAATCTGGTGTTGATAAAATAGTTACTTTAAAGAAATCTGTTAAAATAAAATTGAAATACTAAGTTTAATCCCCATCTTTGTGAAAATCTTTTAACATGCCATTCCCGTGTGGCATTATAAAAAGAAACAAATAATGCTTCTGTGCGGGGGGAAGCATAACGAATTATTTTTAGATGGCAGTACCACAAAAACCTATCTTTAACCGTCCGCCTGGCGCGGGTGGTCCTTACAGGCCGGGAGGCAATAAACCAAAAGGAAACTTCAGAGGACGTTTACCACAAAAAGAAGCTGAACACCGGATTAACCATCACATCAGGGTACCACAGGTGAGACTGGTGGGAGATAATGTAGAGGTAGGAATTTATTCCACTCAGGAGGCGTTAAAAATTGCTCAGCAGCAGGAGCTGGACCTGGTAGAAATTTCCCCAACTGCAGATCCCCCCGTATGCAAGATCATTGATTATAATAAGTTCCTTTACGATAAGAAGAAGAAGGAAAAGGAAATGAAGGCCAAAAGTAAAGCTACTGAGATCAAGGAAATACGTTTTACACCTAATACCGATGACCACGATTTTGATTTCAAAGCAAAACATGCCGAAGGTTTTTTGAAGGAAGGCAATAAAGTAAAAGCTTATGTGCAGTTTAAAGGCCGGGCCATCCAGTTCCAGGACAGGGGGCAGCTGTTGCTTTTAAAATTTGCTGAGAGACTGGCAGAGTTTGGCTCATTGGAAAATATGCCGAAACTGGAAGGCCGAAGGATGCTGGCTATGATAGCTCCGAAAGCAGCCGCGAAGAAAAAATAAATACTTAACACTTAATTCTAACACTTGCTGTTTGTTTTGGACCGCTTATGAATATTGCTCACCTAATAATGACATATACTTGCCCGCTTTTGACGGAGCGATTAATTAAAATGATTAGCCATCCGGGCTTTGATTTTTTTATTCATGTGGATAAAAAAATAGATATTAGACCTTACTTATATCTCTCTGCGCTGCCTAATGTTTTTCTTATTAAGAATCGGGAAGATGTCAGGTGGGCCGGGTATAATACAATTCTGGCAACTTTTAAATGTATCCGTGAAATTTGCAGTACCGGTAAAAAGTACCAGTATATTAATTTTTTAAGTGGTCAGGATTACCCGCTTAAATCCGCGGGTTTTATTTTTGACTTTTTTAAAAAAAATAAGGGTAAAGAGTTTCTTGCCTATAAAAGCTATGTAAATGAATGGCCGGAAGGATTGAAGCGGGTAAAAGAATATTCATTTGTGAATTTCCGTTTTCCCGCAATGCATTTTCTGGAAAGAATGATAAATAGCATCTTACCCTCCAGAACTTTACCCTACAATTATCATCCGTATGGGGATTCCATGTTTTGGATGTTAAGCCCC
>DAOLFI010000451.1:0-3867 GCA_035326385.1 Niabella sp. | reverse complement strand
GCCCATTCGGTCAGGCGGGGATTGTTGATTATTTAAGTATAGAATTTCTGTACTATATGATTTATGGCTAAAGGCAGCAGGCTTGAAGCATAAGGATTTCTGTTTCAATCTTTTATCCCTCATTTTGAGCGTTGTACACCTTACCGTATATTATACTGAGCAACCGTCAACGGTTATCTGTTAGCTGTCATCTTAAATAAGCTATATAGGGCTCTTGCCCTAACAGCTAATCTACACTCCCCACTCGGGGGAATTTTGAACAACGTACTTTGAACACTTCATGTGTGTGCGGGCCTAATTCTTCTTCACCAGCGCAGTCATCGGGTTCCGAAGGTTTTCAAAGCTCGTCATATCTATTCTTACTTTTCCTACAATGATGGGACTTTCTACCCTTACCGGTACACGGTTGGCATCATCAGTGATCCAAACGGTCATCTTATCATCATCTTTGAATATGGTACCTTTTATGGTACTGGGTTTTATTTTAATTGTTTTAAACTTGCCATACTTGGTGGTTATGGTTTCTTTTCCCAGGTACCTTACATAAAGTGTATGGACTTCATTATCCAGGAAAATTTTAACAGGTACTTTATCTGTATTGGGCTTTAATAAGTTAAAATTGATATTCCTGGCCCAGAATACAGCACTTACCACATCATGTACGCACTCCGGTACTTCAAAAACCCCCTCTTTACTAATAGCCTTATTTGCCGACCTGTTAAAGCTTACATTCTGGTATTTCTTATAGTCGCCTTCATGGATGTTTCTTACAAATTTTAAGGGCAGAAGGGTTTCTGCATCCATGTAAGTTTCATAAACATCTTTGGCTTTATAAGCCCATTCATAAGAGGGTAAAGTGTGTCCTTCTCCTTCTATATGGTAAACCTGTTTGCCATTCAGCTTTTCCAGGGTGGTAGTAAAAGACCCGGCCCCTGCAGCCATGTTAATGATCTTTGCGGCAGTATAATAAACAATAAAACCTACTTTTTCTCCTGCTTTGAAAGAGGTATTGGTTATTCCGCAATTTTTTTCTACAGGCTCTGTTTCCTGGTTAGCCGGTATTTTTGTATTGGCCATTGCTGCAATGGTGAATACTGCTAAAGTTGTTAATTTAAGTGCCTTCATTCCTGCTTTTAAAAATATTTTTTATTCCCAGTATCAGTAAGCTGCCTATCAGGGCAGGAACCACCAGGTTTATTAACCATATACTCAACGAAGTTAAGCTTACTCCTAAATGATTGTTTGTAAATAATCCCATTAGTCTGATGCTTAATTCGTTTTTTAATCCAAGATCTGTAAATAATGCAATGGTAGGTATAATAGCCATTATTAAAAACATGACGCTTATTCCCATCCAGCTTTGTAATATACTAACATCTACTTTAAATAATTGAAATAGTAAAAAATATTGAAGACTGAATACTACAAAACGTGCTACGGATAAGGACAGGAATTTTAAAAGCAACGTTGCATTGATATGTTCAATAGCTTCTATTGCCCACGAAAACCTGCTGATCTGCGGCAATTTATCAATAATTTTTATCAACCACGGCAACCTGAAATAAAATAATGTTAATGTAATGACAATAAAAGCTGAAGTATACAAAATTCCGCTGGCCAGGGAACCTGGTATATTGCTTTCTGCTGTAAGATGATCTTTTAAGAAAAAGAGCGCTACAGTACCCATCAGAAATGTAACAATCAGCTGGCTCATGTTGGCAACAATAGTCAGGGCTATGGCTTTGATCCGGTTCCCTTCGCTCATATAAAGCACCCGGCCTACATATTCCCCTATTGAATTGGGAGTGCTTATAGAGAAAGAAATACCTGAAAAAACAGCTTTAAATGCTCTTACAAAACTAATTTCCTGTACCCGCCTCACAGCCAGCATCCACTTCCAGGCTTCCAGGCCCCAGTTTACCATCATTAATAGTATGGTAAGCACCAGATACAGTATGTGAGCGCTGGAGAGGGAATGCCTGATCTCAAGCAAAGATTCTTCTAACCCTTCCTGGTTGCTGACCTGCTTATAAATGGACCATGCCAGCCATACAAACAATAACGGTCCTAAAAAATAGTTGAAGAATATTTTAATATTTTTGTTCACCTTCACAGCCGGTAAAAATAATACCTGTTTGCAACAATCTTCTAAAATAATCTTAGGAATAGACCCCGGAACGATCATAATGGGGTATGGCGTCATATTATGCCGTCAAAAAAAAATACAGCTGCTGGAAATGCAGGGACTGAAATTGCCCGCACGCAAAAGTAATTATGAGCGGCTGAGCCAGATATACCAGCGGGTCACCGAATTGATACAATTATATAAACCTACTGAGTTTGCTATTGAAGCGCCTTTTTTTGGTAAAAACGTGCAAAGTATGCTAAAGCTGGGGCGTGCCCAGGGAGTGGCTATTGCCGCAGCGATGCATTACAATCTTCCTATAACAGAATACTCCCCCAAAAAAGTAAAACAGGCTGTAACCGGAAATGGTAATGCCAGCAAAGAGCAGGTGTGGAAAATGTTGCAGCAGATGTTAAACCTGAAAGAACTGCCCGATTATTTTGATGCTACCGATGCCCTTGCTGTGGCAGTATGCCATCATTATCAATTATTATCGCCTGTTCCTTCTACCAGTGATTTTAAAGGTTGGGACGATTTCATAAAGAAAAACCCGGGAAGAGTGAAGTAAAGCCTCCGGTTAGCCAAAAAAATTAGTAAATTGCGATAATAAATGGCGGCAGCAAAAAAATACCAGATTACAGAAGAAACTCCCCAGGTAATGAATGAGCCGGAAGAATTTTATTTTCAGAAGGCTGAAGATGACCTGTTACGGGCCGCTTTAAAGCGTAGCGATAAAGAGCGTTTTTTGGTAATGACAACGCTTATGAAGCGAAGCATAATGTTCAAAAATGCTAAAATCACCTATAAGCCTTATAAATAATAATATAGCGTATTGGCATGGATATATTTGATGCAGAGTTATTACACTTCTGGGCCTGCCTTAATAAGCGAAAGGTCAAATATATCATGGTGGGAGGCGTTGCCACAAATTTGAACGGCTATCAACGATCTACTGAAGATGTGGATGTGTGGCTGAAAGAAACGAAAGTCAACAGAGAGAACTTTCGCAAAGCTTATGAAGATTATTCCGGCGAAAATTATTACATGATCAACACCATGCAGATCGTTCCGGGATGGACATGTCTTTATTTAAATAATGGCTACAAGCTCGATTTAATGGTAAATATGAAAGGGCTGGAAGGCTATTCTTTTGAGCAATGCCTTAAACTGGCTGGTATTGCTGATATTGATGGCGTTTTAGTACCTTTTTTGCATATTAACCACCTGATAGCCAATAAAAAAGCTGTTAATCGGCCTAAAGACCAAATAGATGTTATTTACCTGGAACGAATTAAAGAAATCCGGCAAAACGAAGGCTTATAGCAGGCAACTGAGAAAATGCAGGCAATACCGCTATTCTTTCCAACTTTTCAACCTATAAACTTTTCCAACTTTCCTATACTCCCCTTATCTTTGCGCCAAATTTCACTAAGTTATGGGATATACTGGCTTCAAATCCTTTACAATAGCGGCTTTCAGCCTTTTTTTAACGTTTGCAACACTAACGGCTTTTGCCCAGCAGGAAGAAGCGCCTCACGGAGCAGCAACAGAACATAGTGCAGCAGAGCATGAGACTGCCGAAAAAGAAGCTTTTAAGCCCGGGGATGCTATTTTACACCATATTGCAGATTCGCATGAATTTCATTTTTTTAACTATAAAAAAAGTGATGGCAGCGAATTTCATGCTACTTTGCCTTTACCAGTGTTGGTATATTCACCTCAAAGAGGTTTTTCTGCTTTCA
>DAOLFI010000450.1:0-3878 GCA_035326385.1 Niabella sp. | reverse complement strand
AGCCGAAAGCAAAAAACTGGAAGCTGAAAGCCCGATACTGGCTTCTGCGGACCGCGGTCTTCGAACTTCCGGACTTTCCTGACTTCCAACAATAATTCATTATTCTCCATTTCTACCCTACTCCTTATCTTTGCGCCCATGCCGGCACAACCACACGATCATATTATACCATTCAGCGAATCTGATAAAACCAAGAAAGAGCAGGTTGCTGAAATGTTTGATAAAATTGCAGGGAAATACGATTTTATGAACCGTTTCCTCTCTGCAAGAACAGATGTAAGCTGGCGCAAAAAAGCGCTCAACTCCCTGAAAAAAGGCCAGCCACAATATATACTGGACATTGCTACCGGAACCGGAGACATGGCTATCCGCGCCTGCAAAATACTTAACCCCAAACAGGTTACCGGCGTTGACATCTCTACGCAAATGCTGGAAGAAGGTAGAAAAAAAATTGAAAAGCTCGGTCTGAGCGGACAAATACAGCTGGAAAAAGGGGATTCGGAAAACCTGCATTTTAACAATGACAGCTTTGACGCTGTTATGGCAGCTTTTGGCGTACGCAACTTTGAAAACCTGGAGAAAGGCCTGTCCGAAATGCTGCGCGTTATGAAGCCCGGCGGGCAATTATGCATTATAGAATTTTCCAGGCCCAAACCCGCTTTTATCAACAACCTGTACCAGCTTTATATGAGCATTGTGGCACCTCAGATTGCCAGGGCTTTTAAACAGGACAAGCAGGCGTATCAATACTTAAACAAATCTGCAAAGGCTTTTCCTGAAAGAAAAGATTTCACGTCTATATTAGATAAAGTAGGCTTTAAGCATACCAGCTATAGAGCACTCACCTTAGGGATGTGCTGCATTTACTCTGCTACGAAATAAGGTTTACTGTGCATCTTTCACACACCGGAAGCCCGTGTGCTCCAAACCCGTATCAGGGCTGCTTTTCATACGCCGGGCCACCCGGTAACCACTGCAATAACTATCATTGCACAGGAAGCTGCCACCTCGGAGACTTCGCTTTAAAGTGTAAGGCTCCTGCGGATCGTATGATTGATCAGGCCCCTGCGGATCTATTGTTTCCTTATCTGCAAGCTGTTTATAATAGTCGTGGTTATATAAATCGCTGCACCACTCCCACACATTGCCTGCCATATCATAAAGTCCATATCCATTAGGAGCAAAAGACTTTACGGGAGCTAATGTAAAATAACCGTCCTTCTTTTCATTCAGGTAAGGAAACTTTCCTTCCCAGCTATTGGCTTTAGGAACTCCCTGGTTTATATGCTCGTTACCCCAGGGATAAATATTTTTGATCAGTCCTCCACGAGCAGCGAACTCCCATTCGGCTTCTGTAGGCAAACGCTTGCCTGCCCACTTGCAATAGGCCTGGGCATCGTCCCAGCTAATATGCACTACAGGATAATGATCTTTCCCTTCTATACTGCTACCTGGTCCGTGCGGATGTTTCCAGCTGGCTCCCTTCACCCAGCTCCACCACTGGCTATTATCATTCAAATTTACCGGGCCTCCCGACGGTTTAAATACTAAGGACGCCGCCTGCAATACACTGTCCGGTGGCTTTGGAGTGCCCGGAGGAAGGGTCTTTTTTAACTCTTCCCAATCGGGTTTACGTTCGGCTGTAGTAATGTATCCCGTGGCCTCTGCAAATTTTTTAAACTGCGCATTGGTAACTTCTGTAATATCCATATAAAAAGGAGACACCCGTACCTTATGTTTAGGGTATTCATCTTCACTGGCCTGATCATTATCTGCCCCCATATCAAATAAGCCACCGGGAATAAGCACCATCCCTGCAACAGAAGTATCACCGCTAAAAGCCACCCCGGACGAATCTGCTGGTCCAAAACGGGAAGGGACTTTCATACAGGAATGCGTGGAATCTGCAGGTTGTTGCGCAGAATCACTACTACTATTTTTACAAGACCCTAATAAAACACTTATAACTGAATAAAACAGGATTTTCTTTACCAACATCATCTGGTAAAAATACCTGTTTATTGCTTACAATCACTCAATTGACAGATGAAGACTTCATTTTGCTCTTCACAGATTGTACCGGAGTTTTTTCTGCACCATTTATTGAACTAATCCCAACTGCTGGTATAGCTGCATAAACCTGCTATCTGCAGGATAATATTTACGAAGTGTGTGAGCATAAGGGATTGCCTGCTGCGGCTTATTTTGCTGCAGGTACAGCACGCAAAGCGCGAAGTTAATATCTGCATCGGCAGGGGCTAAAGCCAGAGCCTGCTGGTAGCGCTTTGCAGCCTCATCGTGTTGCAGACGCTGTTGCAGCAGCACGCCGTAATTATAATAAACACGCGGATTGGGCGAATTTAATGCAACAGCCCGCTTCAGACATTTCTCTGTTTGCTCCATATTGCCCATTTCATTGTAAAGCAGGGCCATATTAAAATAGATCCTGTCATTTTTAGCATCGGTTCTCAAAGCATCCTGCAATACGTTAAGCGCATCGCTATTCCTTCCTATTATATTATACAGCGTTGCTAGGTTTAAACGGGCATAGTTCATAGCTGTATCTTTTTGCAGGCCGCGCAAGTAAAAGCTTTCTGCTTTTTCATAATTTCTCAGCTTCATAAAATAATCGGCAGCCATCACATTGCCCGATGCGAAATCGGTTTGATACATGATGTAATCATTCAGCTCTGCCGAGGCTTTGGAATAAGCAGGCCCATAATCCTGCTGCATTTGACCGCCATCAACCGTAGTTAAGGCATTGGCTGCACCCACCCGAACGGCTCTTACTTTATCGCTCAGCAACGGTATAACACTGCTCCGCCATTTATTAGGATCAAAACTCACCAGTCCCGTAACGGCACGATACCGCACCTGGGCATCTTTATGATCCAGTTCATTTAATAATACCTGCAAACTGGCATCATTGTTTATACCCGCCATATAATGCACGGCCGTAGCCTGTATGATCGGGGGTGTAGCTGAATCCTTTATTAATTTGATCAAATGCGCCTGCGCCTGCCCGTCTAACCTGCTTCCCGGAACCAGATCTTCTGCAAAATGGTACTTACGTTCAGGGCCATACCACTGAACAACAGTACGTGCTGCCCAGTCGGCTGTTTTATCTTTATGACAATCATTGCACGCATTAGGAGTACCATTCTTTACAGATAAATCAGGACGCGGTGCGCGGAAAATATGATCATGCCTCAAATCATTACCCATATAATACTTGGAAGGCATGTGGCAGCTCTTACAGGCAGCGCCATCGGTATTTACCGCATGAAAGGTATGGGAGGGCACATCATATTTTTCTTTCTGGTGGCATTGATTACAAACACCGTTTCCGGCTATCAGCAATTTACCGCTATGCGGATTATGACAGTTGCTGCACTTTACACCGTGTTTGTACATTTCGCTTTGTAAAAAGGAGGCATAAGTATAATCCTCATCATCTACCTGGCCATCGGCATGGTAATATTCTGTACTGGGAATTTCAGGAATGAAGTTGTCCATGATCTCCCCGGATTGTATCATATTGGCGCTGATATTTCCCTTTCTTGCATGACAGGGAAAGCAGGCCTGTATCTCTGCCTGTTGTGAGCTATACCTGGCCAGCAACATGAATGACCCGTTATTACTTTTATCTTTAGGATCATAGTCTTTACTGTTCACAAAGTCAATATGCGCCTTGGCCGGGCCATGGCAGGTTTCACAGCTGACCGTTAAATTACTAAACGTAGTTTTATAGGTGTCGGTTTCAAAGTCGTAATTCTTTTGCAGGTTAGTACTGTGGCATTCGGCGCACATCGTGTTCCAGTTCTGGGCATTGCCAGTCCAGTGCAGCCAGTCGCCTGCAGCAATTTTCTGACCTGCAT
>DAOLFI010000449.1:0-3882 GCA_035326385.1 Niabella sp. | reverse complement strand
GAAAGCTGAAAGCGAAAGGCCGAAAGCTGAAAGCAGCGTACACCTTTCCTCTTTCCCTAACTTCCGGACCCCGGACTTTTTCGGCTTTCGGACTATCTAGATGACAGAGGATAGATGAAGGATGACAGGTATAAATATGTCTTATTCAGGCATTCGATTTCTTTCAAGTGTTTACAGCATCCTTTTCTGGCTCCGGTCTATCCCCAATGGAATTTTCGAACAAGACCTGAATACACCCGTTGCTTGATTACTTAGAAACCAACTCTTTTCACAAACCAATAAAATCTATATTAAATGACCTTAACGCACACGCCGTGGTGGACAGACAAGCAGGGGGAAATTACTATTTGGTAAACGCTTGTAACGGAAACAAAGTTTCAAAATATCATTTGGAAACAGGTATGGCTTATTGGCATACAACACCGACAGGCCAAAACAAATTGCAATATATCTTACGGCTCTACAATCAGCTTATTCTTATTGAGTATTCGCCCATAACAGCATTGAACAGAACATTTGTGTTTGTCAAAGTTTACGGGCAAAGCAATTTACCATTACGAACAAGCAACCAGACTAACAAAATCCAAAACCCAACTTCAGAGCTATCGCCTTTTGTGCTTACATTCAGCAATAGATTATTAACCGGCGGGCAGAGAGACAACAGTTATGAAGTAGCTCAGCGACTTATATATTTTAGCAGTTTTTCAGGCCGGTCCGTTTGTATAATTGAGGCGCCTTTTTGAATCAGCCATCCCCAGGTTTCATCTGGCCGGTTTTGCTCAACAGCGCTGTCATCATCATGGCCGCCGTTAAGAGAAGCCCACAAGCTGTTCATCCAAATGCCATAACCCTGTCTTTTCAGTTCCAAGAAGTTTTCTTCCTTTATAAGCATATCGTCTTTCCATACAGGCTGAAATATCGTTTTTTTATGCCTCAGATAGCTCTTTACTACTTCTTTAGATCTGGGGTGGCCATTATAAACCACTACAGGCATTAGGAACACATCATCCGGTACTTTACCATACCGGGCTTCCACTTCATCCAATGTGGTGTTATCATCAATATTTATAATAGCCTGCTGAAGGGTACCCGTTTCTTTGAGTAAAGCTATTACTTCAGGGAAGTAATCATATCCTTTATCTATATTTATAAGGATCTTCCCTTTTGCTACTTTCAGAAATTCGGTGAAAGAAGGTATCTGAACATTAGTTACCCTTCCCAGTCCATTCTTCAGTCTTAACTTTTTTATTTCTTCCAGAGTATAGTTCTCCGGGTTACCCTTCCCGTTTGTATTCCGGTCCAGGGTTCTGTCATGCAGCAGGATAAAGTGGCCGTCTTTTGTTTTCTTCAAATCAATCTCTGCTATATCAGCACCCATTGCAATTGCACTTAATAAAGCAGGCATAGAATTCTCCGGGTGATTGCGCCAATCACAACGGTGCGCCGCCACCATTACTTTTCCGTTTTGCGGGCGGTGAAGCTGTGCTATCAGCTGTTCCAGATCATGGGGCTGTACATGTCCTGTAATTTTTTGCGGAGCAGTACAAGAAGTAAAAAGAAAGAGTAGAAGCAATACAGATAAAAAGAATTTAGACATACATTAATTCGTTTATTTTCTACTAACAGTACAAAAAATGGTTTTAACAATCACCGGCTCACATAACAAACAATCTTTTTTCAGCGATTCATGATTGCCGCAACCCTTCGGAAAAGAACAACCCCCGATCTCATTAAAGCCCTACAGTTCAATGTATCATTTTCATTTAATAAATGCTTTAAACCTTAAGCCTTCTTTATCCTTAACAGGCTTTTTATAAACCGCAGATGAAGGTCCTGGCTCTGAGCCATTGGTAGTATAACGGATCTCTAACCCAGGAAAAGCCACATTAGCCCTTACCATTCCGTTTTCTTTCTTAATCCCTACCGGGGGAATCCTGAAATGATAGCCATTATTCCATTTAGCCAGCTTTGGAAATTCAGCTTTAGCAATGGCGTTGGCAAAAAGGTTCCAGGACAAATCCATTTTTTGCAAACGTATTGTCCTGTCAGCAACAGGTTCCCAGTCTCTTTCCCTGGCCCATGAAGTTTCTGAGAACCCGATGAGCTTAGGCAGCAGGTAATACTCCAGCATATCCCTGCCTTTAATTGTTTCAGACCACATTTGTGCCTGTACACCACGTATGCGCGATTTTGCTTCAGAATTTAATGGCTGAAACGCAGCGCCTGCTTTATCCAAATATACTTCCTTGCCCAACCGGTTGATCAAAGTAGTATTTTGAAAATGATAAGGTGCAAAACCCCAGGCTTTTTTTGTATCAACAAATCCCGCCCATATTAACCCGGGCTCTTTAGGATCATTGCTGTAAGCAAGATCAAAATAAAGATTGGTTACATTACAAAGCACCACATCGTATCCCATGTTTGCCAGCTGGTATCCCATATCAGGATAAGCGTATTCATTGTTCCATATATAAGGCACCACTTTACGGTTTTTGAATTCGGGGTTTGGTACAAACTTCCCGTCTTCTGTATGCCGTATAACCACTTCCTCCCAGCCATGTACTTCCAGTCCTTTCTTTTCCATACGCTGTACCAGCTCTTTAAAAAAGGCTGCCTGCAGGCCTGTGTATTCATTTTTAACTCCGCGCTCCAATGCCCATTTCTTCACTTCAGGAGACTGGCTCCATGCCCCTTTTGCAACTTCGTCTCCCCCCGCATGAATAATATCCATTTTCAAACCGGCATCCCTGTACATGGCAGCGAACTCATCAATAATTTTTTCATAGAATCTATAAGTGGATTCGCGGCTTATATTCACCACATTGTCTTTAAAAAGCTGGGGCGAGAGATACTCTGATCTATCTAAAGGATCTACCAGGCGGTATTCCTCTGCAGCAGCTTTTTTTCCTTTTTTCATTAAGCGTTCATAACGGTTTTCCATAGCAATAATAGCTGCCCGCGCATGCCCCGGAAAATTCAACTCAGGCACTACACGAATATGCCGGTCTTTTGCATATTTCAGTATATCTATAAAATCCTGCCGGGTATAATAGCCCGATCCGTAAGTTTCCTTTAATGCAAAAGGTCCCGACCCGTAAGATGAGAATACACCTTTAGATTCTTTGCCATTTGCCGGGTGCAGCCGGTTACTACCTATTTCCGTTAGCTCAGGCAACCCGCGGATCTCCACACGCCAGCCTTCATCTTCAGATATATAAAACAAAAAATTATTCAGCTTGTAATGGGCCATAATATCCAGTACCCGATACACCGTTTTTTTATTCTGAAAATTACGTGCTACATCCAGGTGCAGGCTTCTGAAAGAAAAACGGGGATTATCTTCGATATAGATATAAGGAACCCATGTTTTATAATCTCTTTTTTCAGCAGTTGCAAATATCGATAACAGGCTCTGCACTCCATAAAAAATTCCTGCAGCATCTGTTCCTTTAATATGAATACCATTTTTACTGATGGCTAAAGTATAAGCCTCAGGCTTTCCTTCTCTTACTGCTTCATCAATTTCCAGGGAAATGGCTGCATCCATTTTGTTTTTGCTTTTCAGAACCAACCCGTTACCGGTCAGCTCCTTTGTTTTCTCTGCCAGGTATGTGGCCTCAAAAGCAAGGTCTGCATTGTATATTACCACAGCACTGTTACCTAATGGATAAGTGCCGTCTATCCTTGTATATGCATAGGGAGTGGGAATTACAGGGGGCAATTGGTGCAAAGGCACATCAGTAAGATTTTCGTTTTCCCTGTATACCCGTTCATAAGAGAATGGCTCATACCCTTCTCCTTTTCCCCTCATCACCTGCTCTTTCCGAGAAAAAGGCAACACTTCAAAATCCTTTACAGGAGCTATTCTTTTTTCCTTTCCAG
>DAOLFI010000448.1:0-3894 GCA_035326385.1 Niabella sp. | reverse complement strand
GGTTCCAGTAACCAGTACATCAGTAACGCCTTCCACCTGCCGTACTTTTTCATCTACTTCCAATGGCAGCGATTGTGCAGCCGGACATCCCGGTGCCGTAAGTGTCATTAGTACGAAAACATTTCCGCCTTCATTTACCTCCACTTTATAAATTAATCCCAGCTCGTAAATATTTACAGGCAACTCAGGATCAAAAACACTTTGCAGCACTTCAATTACCTTATCTTTTATTTCTGCTTCGTTCATATATTTCAGTAAATGATGAATGATTAATTGGACAGTTCCCTTTTAACTTTCCAACATTTTAACTTATAAACCTTCCTTTGCCTTAAACGCCAGCGCGTAATGCTTCATTTGCCTTACCATGGCCAGTAACCCGTTGGACCGGGTTTGCGCAAGATGGCTCGTCATACCTATTTTATTGATAAAATCCATCTTTGCATTCATGATCTCATCAGGTGTATGACCGCTTAATACCCTGATCAACATACTGATCAGGCCTTTCACAATTACTGCGTCACTTTCTGCCCTGTAATAAACTTTTCCATCGGTATAATCAGCCGTAAGCCAAACGGTAGACTGGCAGCCTTTTACTTTATTTTCTTCTGTTTTAAATTCATCGGGCAGGGGCGCCAGTTTTTTGCCCAGGTCAATAATATATTCATATTTATCGTCCCAGCTGTCAAAAAGTGAAAATTCATCTATGATTACTGCTTCTGTTTGTTCTATTGATTGTTGGGTTATCATTTCCATTTTGTTAATCATCTATTTTATATCGTCCACATATAATGTTCCCCGGGCTGCTTTGTTTGCTCATGCCACAGCATTGCCGGGAAAAGCACTAATGCCGCTGTTGCGTCTTTTGACTATCAGCCAAACTGTGTCTACCTCAAAATCCTTACGGCTTTGTTCAACGCCTCCATCATCAGATCAACTTCTTCAACGGTATTATACAAAGCAAAAGAAGCTCTTATTGTTCCGGGAATGCAAAAGTGGCTCATCAAAGGCTCTGCACAATGATGGCCGGTACGAACAGCTATACCTTTATTATCTAACAAAATGCCCACATCCTGCGGGTGAACTCCATCTATAACAAACGATACTACACTTACTTTATGGTCATTATCTCCAATAATCCTTAACCCCTCAATTTCCCTCAGCCTTTCCGTGGCATGAGCCAGTAGCATATCTTCCTGTTGCCGGATATTGGCTTTGCCCGTTTTATTAATATATTCAATAGCTGGCTTTAAAGCAATGGCATCTGCAATATTGGGCGTGCCAGCTTCAAATTTATAAGGCAGCTCATTGTAGGTGGTTTTTTCAAAAGTTACTTCTTTGATCATTTCCCCGCCACCATTAAAAACAGGCATTGCTTCTAATAACGCTCTCTTTCCGTACAAGATACCCATTCCTGTAGGGCCGAGCATTTTATGCGAGGAAAACGCGAAGAAATCACAGTCCATTTCCTGCACATCAATATCCAGGTGCATAGCGCTTTGTGCGCCATCTATTAATACAAGCGCTCCCCGTTCGTGGGCCATCTGTATTATTTCCTTGACCGGATTTACCGTACCCATTGCATTGGATACATGGTTTACTGCTACCAGCTTAGTGCGTTCGTTAAGCAGCTTTTTATACTCCTCCAGCAATAATTCACCGTTGTCATTTACGGGAATTACTTTTAACCTGGCTTTCTTTTCTTCGCAAACAATTTGCCAGGGAACCGTATTGGAGTGGTGCTCCATGCCCGAAACAATAAGCTCATCGCCTTCCTGCAGGTTCTGCCGGGCCCAGGTATAAGCTACCAGGTTAATGCTTTCGGTGGTGCCTTTTGTATAGATGATCTCTTCCCGGGCGGAGGCATTAATAAAGTCTTTTACAGCATCGCGTGTAGCTTCAAAAGCGGCTGTGGCCTCCTCTGCAAGTGAATGAATACCACGGTGCACATTTGCATTCAGGAAACTATAATAATACACCAGCGCATCAATAACCTCTTGCGGCTTTTGCGATGTGGCGGCATTGTCGAAGTAAACCAGCCGGTGCCCTTTTACCTCCCGGTTTAGAATGGGAAAGTCGCAGCGGATGGCTTCAATATCAAAAGTATGCGTTTTATTTAAAGTAGCTGTTTTCATGAGCTTTTTGTTATTTTTCTTAAGCCCTACAGATCCAGTTTTTTTGTAATGAATCCTTCTACAAAAGTCCTTACTCCTTCATGGTTGATCTTATCTAAAATATCTAATGCAAAACCATGCAGCAGGAGAGCAGTGGCTGTTTTTTCTTCAATACCACGGGAACGCATATAGAACAAAGCATCTTCATCCAGGCGTCCCACTGTACATCCATGTGAGCATTTTACGTCATCTGCAAAAATTTCCAGCTGTGGTTTGGTATTGACACTTGCATTTTCCGAAAGCAGAATGTTACGGTTGCTCTGGTAGGCATTTGTTTTTTGCGCTATCTGGCGCACAAAAATCTTACCATTGAACACACCGGTAGCATTCCCGTTCAGCACACCTTTGTATAGTTCATTGCTTAAGCAATTGGGCTGCCGGTTATCAACTACCGTATGATTATCAATATGTGTTTGCCCGTCTCCTAAATACAGCCCATACATATTGGCTTCGCTAAATTCTGCAGACATGACCATGTTCAGGTTATTGCGGATCAAACCTCCATTCAGCGAAACGGTTACCACGTTGGCCACACTTTTACCAACCTGGTGAACATGTGTAGTGGTTACTACTTTTGAATTGGGCGCATCGTTCTGGATCTTATAGAAATCGAGGACAGCATCTTTTTCAACTACCAGTTCAATCACCTGGTTGGTGAAGCTCTCGTCTGCACCAATAGTAGCAAAAGTCTCTGCCATTTGCACCTGTGCATTTTGCGCTACATGCACCAGGCAGCGCGGTTGCGCAAATATATTGCCATTGCGGGCATCGGTAATATTGTATAAATAAATCGGATGACTGGCAGTGCGGCTTTTAAACACATGTATAAACACTCCCTCCTGTATAAAAGCTGTGTTAAGCGCATTGATGCCATCTTTATGATAAGCGGCGCTGTGTCCCAGGTGCTCTTTTACAATAACGCTGTATTGCGGGTGCGCAGTGGCCTCCTGCAAAGAAATGATCTCTAACTCTTCTGAGCGGGTATGCGACAATTCCGGGTGGAAATGGCCGTTTATAAAAACAACCAGGTTGGCTTCTTCATGCCCGGGAAGCTGTAAGGGCTCCAGGTCGGAAATAGTAAAAGCCTTTTCTTTCAGATCGGTAGTAAAATGATAATCCTTACCGAAAAAGTCATTGATACGTGTATATTTCCACTCTTCATGCTTTACAGTAGGGATGCCTGTTTGTGTAAACTCCATGAAAGCTTCATCCCTCATCTGCTTAATATGCTGATTTACCGGGTTTGTTTGAAGCTGTTCAAAACGTTCTTTTAAATATGCGATTGTATCCATTTGTTTAATGTGGTAATATGATAATATGATGATGGGTGAAAGCGTACTAAACGTTAGCGTATAGTTCTTTAAAAGGCATCGTAAAATTTATTGTATGAACGGTTAATGAGCCAGTTACATCATCTGTTACTGAAATTTTCCATAATTCACCTTCCTGCCTCTGGTATATGGCAACAGACCTTTCTATACTGTCAATCAGAATATATTCTTTGAGAGAGGGGATACGCTGATAGTACAGGAACTTTTTACCGGTATCATAACTTCTCGTGCTATCAGATAATACTTCAAAAATAACAGCGGGATTTGTTACTGTATCCTTTTGTTCATCGGTAACTTCCGGCTTTCCGCATATAATGGTTGCATCGGGGTATGTATAGGCGGATTGCGAAGGAACGCTTACCCGCAGATCGCTGGGAAAGATCTCGCAATTT
>DAOLFI010000447.1:0-3896 GCA_035326385.1 Niabella sp. | reverse complement strand
AACAAGTTTTGATCACCGGTAAAACCTGCTTTACATTATCTGCAAAATAGGAAGAGCTGATATATCCCGCTGGTTTCAGAGAAATGATACCAAGTACGCTGTTTCGAAGCTTCGAAACAGCCTTTCTATATCCGGTGCCTGTCAGTGTATGTTATCTTTCTTTAATAAATTATCTTCCCTTTGTTTATAAGTGATTTTACAGGCGATATTCTTGCTACTGCTTCTGCCGAACAGCTTGCATCAATAAGCACGAAGTTGGCAGCATTTCCGGGTTTGGGCCATTGCTGAACACCTTTGTCATCCAGCGGAAGCACATTTGCTGTAGCAAGTTTTAAGCTTCTTGACAATAAAAACTCGGTAGAATAACCATACAGCTGTGCCATCAAATTGGCTTTCTGTAATACGCTTCCTGATCCGAAAGTGCTCCAATGATCTATAATGCTGTCGTTACCCGTCAGCACTGTCACATTGTGTTTATACAAAACGGGTATCGGCATGATCAGTCCTCCAAACGGTATAGTAGATACGATACCTATATGGGCAGCACTCAATTGTTCTGCTATTCCTTCCTGTTTTACTTTATCCAGTTTCCCTAAAACAAAGCAATGGCTTATATATGTTTTTCCCTTTAAAACAGGATTTTCGTTCACTTTTTTAATAAGATATTCTACTGTTTTCAAACCCGACTCTCCGGATTCGTGCAAGTGTATATCTATTCCTTTGTTATTATCCAACGCCAGCTGAACCGTAAAATCTATTGTTTTTTCGATGGCTCCATCAATGCTGTAAGGGTCAACACCACCGATAAAATCAATATCCATCTGCGCCGCATCTTTCAGATAGGGTACCGAATCGGTATAAAAAACACCATGCTGGGGAAAGGCTACCAGCTCTGCCCCAAAGCCGTCCTTTTTGTTTTCGAGCGCTTTCTGCAGGTTTTTGAGAGATTGCAATTTTGAAGTAGGCTCAATATTTACATGGCTTCTTGCAAAAGAAGAGCCTTTTGACTGCAGCAATTCAATCAGTTTCTCAGCGTGATCTGTGGATGTTTTCAGCATCTCCGGCAAAATTTGCTGTTCCAGTGCTATCATGCCTTTTACACCACCTCCTTTGCGCCTGGTTGTACGCCAGGGGCCGCCATAAAAGGTTTTATCCAGGTGAATATGCATATCCTTAAACGAGGGAAGCATCAGCAATCTCTTAGCATCAACAGCGTGGGGATCATTCGGTGTATTAGCCGAAATACTTTTGATCTTTCCATTACTGATGGTAACAGCAAACAATCCGGTTTTAGTATGAATAACTTCACTGTCCTCATACCCGAACCCGGTTTCCAGTCTTACATTTTTAAAAGTATAATCTTTACTCATGAGCTTATTTTCATCGTTCCCTGGCAGCGAAGCAGAAGTGCTTCCGGCATCCAGCGATCCGGGCGCAAAAGCCATTCCGGCAAAACCTAAACCTGACTTTATTAAAAAATTCTTACGGGAAATTGCTGATTTACGCATAGACTGAAAATATTTATCACAAAGCTAATCAAATAGGGGCCCCTGCTGTGTGCAGGATTTATTTCAATGCTTGAAAGATTTATTACTGCCCGGATAATAATGATAAATATTTCAAGCAAAAGGATCAATTTTACAATGAAATAGCCGGTATCATACTTTACTTTGTTGCTGTAAATTGTCAATTAGTGAAATGACGTTATGAAAACATTATTGCTATTATTACTGATGGGCACATTTGCATCTTGCAGTGCAAATGATAAGCCATTAACAAATGAAACGATCATGCAACAGGAAGATATTATAAAACTGGTTGTCAAAAACGATGTGGAGGGCGTAAGGAGAGCGCTTGCTAACGGAGCCAGCGTAAATACGCAGGATAAAAATAAACGCAGCTTACTATTGCTGGCAACGATCGGCAAACAGGCAGAAATGGCAAAGCTGCTGGTGGAAAAAGGGGCAGATGTAAATTTGCAGGACAATATACAGGACAGTCCGTTTCTTTACGCAGGCGCAAGCGGGCAAACAGACTTGGTCAGGCTGTTTTTGGTCAATGGCGCCCGGTTTGATCTTTTTAACAGGTATAACGGAACTGCATTGATCCCTGCCTGCGAACGGGGGCATATAGAAACGGTAAAAGTACTGGTAAACACCAAGGGATTTCCCATCAACCATGTAAACCGTTTGGGATGGACGGCTTTGATGGAAGCTATTGTTTTGGGTGATGGAAGTAAAAAATACCAGCAAATTACACAGATACTTAAAGATGGCGGCGCAGATCTGGAAATACCCGATCATGATGGCGTTACACCGTTGCAACATGCCAAAAGCCGCGGCTTTACAGCAATAGTGAAAATTTTATCAAAGTAATATTAGTATCAAAACCGGCTGTGCAGGAACATGAATGAGCGGGGTTCTTTTTCCCTTCATTCATGTTTTTTTGTTAATTTCCCCTGAGTACTTTAAATACAGTAAACAGTTTTAATGACAGGGTCGGCTGATAAAAATAAATATGTGCCGGTTATAGGTATCCGGGAGTTTAGAAAAAGCCAGCTGGCAGGCCGTGATGAACTGCTGTTTAACGAGCTGCATGGAGAAAGGCATATAGATAAACCACACAAGCATGATTTCTTTATTATTATATTATTCGACAGGGCACAAGGGATTCATACAATAGATTTCCGTGATTATGCGATAGAGAACAGGCAGATACATGTTTTATTTCCCGGCCAGGTGCACCGGTGGGATATTAAACCTAAAACAATCGGGTACCAGTTAATGATTGATCGCGTCTTTTTTGAACGGTTTGCACCGTATTTCCGCTTTTCTTTTACGAATTACATGAACCATCCCGTAATCCCTGCAACTCCTGATAGTTTTCAACTATTGAAGTACGAGTTTGATGCCATAAAGGATGAGCTCAATTCCGCCAATTCGCTCAAAGACATTATCAGTGCAAGGGCTGCCGTTATTGCTGCAATTGTAAGCAAGGAAGCCGAAAACCTTTTCAGTGATTCAAAAGTGTACCAGTCGAACCCAAGGCTGGCGAAATTTAATATGTTCATTGAGCAGCATTTTAAAGAAGAAAAGCTGGTTACTTTTTATGCATCAAAGCTTCATATATCTGCAAATTATCTGAATATCCTTTGCAGAAAACATCTTCATGCATCTGCCACTCAATTAATCCAGCAACGGGTTCTGCTGGAGGCTAAACGGCTTCTTCAGTCAACAGATCTTTCTATAAAAGAAATTGCTTTTGAACTTGGATTTGTAGATCATGCTTACTTCTCCAATTTTTTCAAAGGCCAGGCAGGAGTTACTCCAACAGTGTTCAGGGCAAAATAGCTTATCAAAATGACCCGTAAACTTTATCGAAGCTGACATTGGCTCCTAAACAAATCCCGATTTTACATACCCTTCAGATTCATAACCTTAAGTCATTTTGCCGTTTGTGCAGCATTATTCTTATAAGCCAGTGAATTTATATTAGCCGCCAAATGATTAAACAGCCCGGTAAAATTTAAAACAGGTGCTGGCAATGTCTTTTGCTGGGCTATAACCTCGCTTTTCAAAGCTGCTTCCCTTAAAAATTCAGAGACGGTGAGCTGTACTTTTTGCGCTTTTGATTTGATTAATTCCACTTTCAATGCGGTACATGCAACTCTTAGCCGGTAACTTTTTTTTACCGGTTTCTTTGGTCTGCCACCCCAAAGCGGCATGAATGGGCCAGCATGCTCCTAAAAACGCGCCGAGCCTGATAAAGCCGAAGAGGCTTACATGCATAGACTTAGGCTTCTGTGGTCTAAAATGAATGTATCCGAGCTTATTCTGGCCTATAGCTAATGCATCAATGCTTATTTCAAATGAAAGAAGGCTGGTACAGGCTTATCC
>DAOLFI010000446.1:0-3898 GCA_035326385.1 Niabella sp. | reverse complement strand
ATTCCGCCACTGGGCTTTTTTGATTATGTAAAGTTACAAAAAAATGCTTTCGTAGTACTTTCAGATAGTGGTACCATCAGCGAGGAGTCCGCAATGATGCGTTTTCCGGCTGTAAGCATCAGAACAAGCACCGAACGGCCTGAAGCAATAGACACAGGTACCATTGTTTTAGGCGGCATATCTAAACAACAAATGTTAAATGCCATCGAAATCACAAAGAACCTGCCGATAAGTGATGCTACTACACTACCAAATGAATATGGAGTACTTAACGTATCAGAAAGAGTGATCAAAATTATTCAGAGCTACACTTCCATTATTAACAAAGTAATTTGGGATAAATAAAGAGTATGCAAAAAGTATTAATAGTAGGAATAAAGGGAATGGCCGGGCATGTCATAAGAAAATATTTTGCTGGTCTGCCAGGTTATGTTGTGTATGGCATTGCAAGAAATATAGAGCAGGATGATAAGACTTTTAGTATAGATGTGAGTGATACAAATACATTGTATAGCATATTAAATGCTCACTCATTTGATGTTATTGTTAACTGTATTGGCATTCTGAATAAGGATGCGGAGGATAATCCCGACAAAGCAGTATGGTTCAATAGTTATTTTCCTCATTTATTGGAAAACTGGACAAAGAATACCACCACAAAGGTTGTTCATATTAGTACCGATTGTGTTTTTTCGGGTAAAAAAGGCGCTTATAATGATACTGATTTTAAAGATGGAATTGGCTTTTATGCACAATCTAAAGCATTGGGTGAAATAATTAATCAAAAAGACTTAACGATAAGGACATCCATTATAGGTCCTGAATTAAACCCAAATGGTATTGGGCTTTTTCATTGGTTTATGAGGCAGCCGGATGGTGCAGTCATTAAAGGATTTACAAATGCTTTTTGGAGTGGTATTACTACTATAGAATTGGCTAAAGTAATTCATGAAACGCTCCGGCAAAAGATTACTGGATTATTCCAAGTAGCAGCCAGCCCTAAAATATCCAAATATGATCTTCTTCAAATATTTAATGAAGTATTTCGGCATAATAAAGTGTCAATAATAGCTGACGGAGAATATAAGGTGGATAAAAGCCTGATCTCAACTAGATTAGATTTTAAATATGACATTCCTGATTACGAGGAAATGATTTTAAAAATGCGCGACTGGGTGAATGACATAAATATTTATTCATACTAATGAGAATTCTTATCATATCACAATATTTTTGGCCTGAAAATTTTAAAATCAATGATATTGCGTTAGGTCTTGTAGAAAGAGGACATCAGGTAAGTGTATTAACAGGTCTGCCTAACTATCCTTTGGGTAAATTTTTCAAGGGTTATAGTTTCTTCAGCAAAGATGAAAACTGGGAAGGTATAAATATTTATAGGTGCAAAATTATACCTCGGGGAAAGGGAGGGATAAGGTTGTTTATTAATTATTTATCTTTTGTTTTGTTTGCAAAGTGGAAAGTAAAGTCTTTAAAACAAAGTTTTGATACGATTCTCGTTTATATGCCATCACCTGTAACGGTCGGACTCCCCGCTATTACTGCATCTAAACTTTTCAATGTTCCTTATTATTTCTGGGTTCAGGATCTTTGGCCCGAAAGCCTTAGAGCAGCAGGAAAAATAAATAATAGACTTATTTTGAATCTTTTTGAGAAGATTACTAAGAAGATTTATCATCATTCTAAAAAAGTTTTAGTCCAATCAAACGGATTTAAACAATATATTGAAAATCAGGGTATCTGTTCAGAAAAGATTGTTTTCTTACCAAATACAACTGAATCTTTTTATGGAATCAGGCCACTTTCTTTGCAGCATCAATTGTTATTGCCTTCCGGATTCAAGGTGGTTTTTGCTGGCAACTTCGGAAAAGCTCAAGGCCTACAAACCTTAATGGAAGCGGCAGAAATTATAAAAAATAAAGATGTTGATATTAAGTGGGTTTTTTTGGGGGATGGCCGATATCGGGAAAACCTTGAAAATATTATAAAAAACAAAGCCCTTGAAAGTAATGTTTTTTTATTAGGGTCTTTTCCTGCTACGGAAATGCCTGCATTTTTTGCATTAGCAGATGTATTAATAGTATCCCTTAGAAAAAGTGAGATTTTTTCTTTAACAATTCCCTCTAAGTTGCAATCTTATATGGCGTGTGGAAAACCTATAATAGCATCTTTGGACGGCGAGGGAGCAAAAATAGTCTCTGAATCCGGAGCTGGATTTTCGTCGCCAGCAGAAGATGCAGAAACATTGGCAAAGATTATATTAAAAATGTATTATCTGACTGAGGAAGAACGAAAAGAAATGGGACAAAATGCAATAAAGTATTTTAATAAAAACTTTGAAAGAGAGTTGTTGCTAGATAGATTAATAGAGATCTTAAATAACAAATAATTTTTAATAGAGATAATCAATGAAAGTTGTTATTACTGGAGCATCGGGTTTTGTTGGTAGAAATCTTTCTAAATATCTAAAAGAAAAGGGTAATGAAATAGAAGCGCTTTCTCTGCGGTCAGATCAATGGACGTTTAGCGAGGATGCTAATGCCTTAATTCATTTGGCTGGTAAGGCTCATGACACCAGAAATATCTCTGCTTCAGAAGAATATTTTAAAATTAATACAGAACTTACCCAAAAAGTATTTGACAAATTTTTAGATTCAAACATTCGTGATTTCATATACTTTAGTAGCGTGAAAGCTACTGCTGATACAGTTGAGAATATTTTAGATGAGAATAATATAAATAGTCCTCAGACACCTTATGGAAAATCAAAGCTGGCGGCTGAAAAATATATTTTGTCAAAAAATATACCGGCCGAAAAACGGGTGCTGATTGTGCGGCCCTGTATGATTCATGGTCCGGGTAATAAAGGGAATCTGAATTTGCTTTATAAAATATTGCAAAAGGGTATCCCGTGGCCATTAGCAGTATTTGAAAACAAACGTTCCTTTTTATCAATTGATAATTTGAATTTTCTTATATATGAGATGTTGAAAAATAAAAATGTTTCAGCAGGAGTTTATAATTTTTCCGATGATCAGTCCCTTTCAACCAACGATCTTATAAAAATAATTGCTAACGCATCGGGAAAGAAAGCAAGTCTTTTGTATATTCCTAAAAATATCATTTTGGGAATAGCAAAGCTTGGTGATTTTTTCAGACTTCCACTAAATAGTGAAAGAGTGAAAAAGTTAACGGAAAGTTATGTTGTTACCAATGAGAAGATAAAGCATGCGATAGGAATTAAAAATTTACCGGTATCTGCCAGGGATGGCATTACTAATACTATTTCAAGTTTCAAAAAGTAGAAAAATATGACATTGTCTTTTAATATCGAAAAATTCATTGGTGAGAATATTACGCATCGTTCCGAAAGTCTTTTTACCTCTGATCTCCAGCGATTCAATGAAGATCTTATACAGGAAATAGAAGGGAAAAAAGTATTGGTAATAGGTGGTGCTGGTACTATTGGTTCGTCTTACATACGAGCACTTGTGAAATATATGCCTTCTAAATTAATAGTAGTAGATATTAACGAAAATGGTCTGACAGAACTGGTCAGAGATTGCCGGAGCAGAAAGGATACCCCCTTGCCTAAGGATTTCAAAACTTACCCTGTAAACTTTAATGACCAGGTATTCACAAAGATGTTTAAACAGGAAGGCCCTTTCGATATTGTTGCTAACTTTGCTGCGCACAAGCATGTCCGTTCTGAAAAAGATATATTTTCTATTGAAGCAATGATTGATAATAATGTAATCAGGGCGAAGGGCCTGTTAGATTTATTATTACAATATCCTCCAAAACATTTTTTTTGCGTTTCAACTGACAAAGCTGCCAATCCCGTAAATGTAATGGGTGCCAGCAAAAAGCTTATGGAGGA
>DAOLFI010000445.1:0-3914 GCA_035326385.1 Niabella sp. | reverse complement strand
AATGGTAAGAATGGTAAGGGAAGTTTCATTCAGCTCAATACCATAGGAAATAACTGACCTCAATTTTTTAAAATCAATCCGGGATTCTTGCATAGTCTTATATTTTGGATAATTCTTTCTGCATTTTTATCTTCTCGATAAATTCATAGGCTTCAATGCCCTTACCCTCACTTATTTTTTGAAGAATGCTGCGGTGTGGTGGTAATATCTAAATCCCCATATAGCCTGATGGCACCTATATGATTCTGTTCTGTTGCACCAAAGGCCATCAACTCTTTGATCAATTGTGGTGTGCCGGAAAACGTACTTTCATTGATATAGATGTTAGTTTCAAAAAAACCTCTATTCAATAAGGCAATTTTTTGCAGGTGATGTGTACAGGGCTCATAAGCGCTGCCACCTGCAATGATGATATTGAAGCGGTTTTGGGGTGTGGAATTTATTTTGAGTGTCTTAAAACATAACTCGCTCTGTTTAGGGAGAACAGGTTGAAAATCAAACACTATCCGGGCCAATGGCGAATACCTATCTTCCATCCACCACCTGCACCGTTTTGCTGAACGATTTTGTACCGTCTATATCTACCTGTACTATGCGCACAAACAGCTTTTGATTCGTCTCTATTGCTGCTATATCCTGACGCGAACAAGCAAACAGTGCGCATGCAAACAGCACTATAGATGTAAGCAGATACAGGTTCTTTCTTTTCTTAATGCCAAAAGAAAACAACACAAATGTTATGGTAAGAGCAGACAGTACCGCTGCCGGCAATTGTATCGGCTGCTCATAATCAGTAACCTGGTCGGTGGTTCCATTTGGTGCTTTGGATTTTACGGTAGCAATAGTGGTAAAGTCTGTTCCGTTCCTGGACACCTGTATATTAAAATGGCTGTTGTTGGTTTCAGATAAAGTAGTCCAGTTTACCAGCAACTCATTATTTTTCAGAGTGGCTGTTACCGGCCCAAAATGTACAGGCAATGAAGACTCGTCACAGTTTTCATCATAAGTGCCGCCACTCATATCCCATCCTTTATCAACATCGAGCTTAATGTATGCTGCCCTTCCTAATGGGCCGTAGCTCCCCGGTACGTCGAGCAGTTGCATGTTGTCGGGGGTATTAGGGTTGCTGGCCCAGCCATGTAGGGTGGCAGAAAGGTTTGAGCAGGATAGACCAGCGCCATAGAGCATCTGACTCAGAAAAGCGGCTGGCTTGAATGTCCAGTTCGCGAGCGACTGGTTGAAGGCAGTAGCGTTAAAAAACATTTTATTGAAATTACTTATATTGCTCACGTTCCAGCTACTCAAAGGCTGGTTAAAAGCCTGGGCACCCTCAAATATGCTTTGCATATAAAGTGCATTTTCCAGGTCATCGCCCCAGGTATTCAGCGGCTGGTTAAAAGCCTGGGCAAGTTTAAACATTTCAGTAAAAGCCGATACATTGCTCACATCCCAGCTACTGATGTCCTGGTTAAAGTTCTCAGTGTTTCGAAACATTCCCGTCATATAAGTAACTTTTCCCAGCTTATGGGCCCAGTTATTAAGCGGTTGGTTGAATGTATGCGCGCGATTAAACATATTAGTCATGTCGGTAACATTGCTTACATCCCAGCTATTGATGTTTTGGTCGAAAGCGCTTGCCCAAGAAAACATGCTTGTCATATTGGTAACGCTATGCACATCCCAGCCTCCGATTTTACCGTTAAAAAGGGTAGCGCCTGAAAACATACTGTTCATATCAGTAATAGCGCTGGTTTGCCAGTCTTCCATAGGGGTATGCTGCCCGGTGAAAGAACTTGCATTGGAAAACATTGAGCTTAATCCAAAAGCATTAATATTGGTAAGAACGGGCGCATCAGTGGCAGTGACTTCCATATTACTGCAGTCGATAAATGCTCTATTTAAAGAGGTAAAGGCCGCATCGCCCCATTGCGTTACGGTCATCAGCTTCACACCGTTAGCAGATCCAGTATTACGCAGGCCTGTAAGCCCCGTGGGATGCACGCTTACCTTATACACACCCGCCGCAGGAAAGTCCATAAGCAAGGGGCCTGTGGCATTGGTGATGGTACCGTGGTTATTGGTTGCGTTGCCCACTTCTTCCCAATCAATGGTAAGATTGCTGCCGATGATATTTAAATTGATTTCCTTACTGCCTGGAGCACCTGTTTCGGTATTCCATACGGTAATATAAGGATCGTTTTGTGCCATCAGGCTAAAACTGCCACCCAACAGCAGGGTCATAAGAACGAAAAGTTGGAAATATCTTGTTTGCATGATGAGTATTTACACACTTCTATCGTTAGTACAGCGCTAATGTCATCAGCTTTCAAGTTTTTTTATAGTGATTTCTTAAAAAAATTATAAGAAGTTCGTTTATGCCCCTGATTCATTTCCCGAATTTCTGTCGTTTGATAAGACACCATATCGAACCCCGAAGAAAAATTCAGTGTCAATGTATATTTTGCCAGCAGCGACTTTACCAAAAAGGGTTGTCTTTAAGTGTTCAAGGTGGCAGTAAGTGGTTTAATTTGTCAGCTTTTTGACCGAACACGAAAAATTGAAACTTTTTTATTATTTGATTTTCCGGTATGCAGACCAGCTGCTTTTCTGACTGAACCTGGGCATCGAACGGCACAGGATTAGGTGGGCCCGCAAATGCAGTTTGTTTTTGGAGAGCAGCATTGGAAGGCAAATACCGTAAGCTCGTTTTTAGTGTACACAAAAAAATGGTTAATGTAATTGGGTATTTGAGGCATCTTTATTACAAAACCCTGATCTTGACATTTCGGTAGCTCACTTCATTGCCATGATCCTGTAAAAGGATATGTCCTTTATCGGCTTCTCCAAAATTTTTCCACATCTTATATTTACTAACTTTAACCAGTTCCCGGAACTCAGACGACTTACGCTGATATTCCAGTACTTTTTTCCCGTTTAGCCAATGTTCTATATGGTTGTTGGGATAAACAATTACTTTGCCGGTATTCCATTCTCCGATGGGGCGGGTGGCCCCGGTTTTATCGGATGTTTTCAGATCATAAAGAGAAGCTAATGTGCGGTTGCCATTGCGGCCCAGCTTAGCATCGGGGTGCACTTCATCATCTAATATCTGATATTCTAAACCAATAGCAGATGCGCCTGTTTTTTCTTTAAGCGTAACAAAATATTTTACGCCGCTATTAGCACCTTTGGTCAGTTTAAAGTCGAAGCTAAGTTCGAACGCACTATATTGATCTGTTGTTACAATATCTCCGGCATTCTGCGATTCAGAACCATCAGTAGCCTGTATGGTTAAGATTCCGTCTTTTATGATCCAGCCGTTTGCTACTGTCGGAAAACTATCGGAATGGGCTCCACGCCAGCCTTTCGTGCTTTTGCCATCAAATAATAATATCCAGCCGGCTTTTTTTTCACTCTTCGTTAAGCTGTTTATTTTTTGGGCATGCAGCACATTACATGTAAACAAGAGCAGTACAAAGGCAATTGCTTTGCCAATTAGATCGATATTCATTGTAATTTATTTTTAGCTAAAGTGATGTGTGTTGTATGAATCAGTATTTAAAAATTTTTCCGTTAACCATAACTTCCTGTTTCTGTTCATCGAAAATGGCTTTAGTACCGGTATGCGAAGCAGCTGTAGTCATAATATTCGCTATACTGTGGCTGTAACCTGCTTCAACTGGAGCATTTGGCTGTTTACGGCTACGCACACATTCCATCCAGTTGCGTACATGATTGGAAGTAAGTACATCGCCGCCAGTATTTGCGGATGTCACTACCTGTTCATTATTGGGTAAGCTTAATGTTGGCAGCAAGTTAGGTTTCATGTTCATAGCGGCGGCCATTTTTTCGGTGAGGCCTCCTTTCGGAGATATTTTATTGGTAATAAGATTGAGCTCACCTCCGTTGGAATA
>DAOLFI010000444.1:0-3924 GCA_035326385.1 Niabella sp. | reverse complement strand
CATACCATAATGCACCAATAAAGCCCCGCTATGGGCATCTACATTAGGCCAGGGATTTTTTACCTTACCCAGGCTTTCTAAAATGGGGGGTACTGTTTCGTAAATCCGCCAAACAGTGTTTACCAGGTGATCATTGGGCATGTATTTTTTGCCAAACTCCATCTGGGCTGTGAAGCGGGGATCGGTTTTACGTAATACCGCATGTCCATACCCCGGAACCACTTTACCTTCGGCCAGTGTCTTTTTCACATATTCCGCAATCTGCTCATTGGTGGGACTCTCTGTTTTCAGGTATTGCTGCATTTCAAATATCCACTTAATCACTTCCTGGTTGGCCAGGCCATGCAACGGTCCGGCCAAACCGTTCATACCGGCTGCATAGCTCAGGTAAGGATCACTAAGCGCCGACCCTACAAGGTGGGTAGTATGTGCAGATACATTGCCTCCCTCATGGTCGGCGTGTATTACCATATACAGGCGCATCAGATCCTTAAATTCTTCCCCCTCGTAACCCAGCATATGAGCAAAGTTTCCCGCCCAGTCAAGCAGTCCGTCAGGCTGCACAGGCTTTCCATGTTTATATTTGCGATGATATACGTATGCCGCAATATGAGGTATGCGGGCTATGAGGTCCAGCGCATCTTCAAAAGTAGCTGCCCAGTAGTCTTTCTTACTCATCCCATTTGCATATCTCCGGGCAAAATGGCTCTCACCCTGCAGGGCCATTACTCCAACCACAAACATAGTCATGGGGTGCGTTTCCTTGGGAAGCGCACTCATGGTGTCAAATACATAAATCGGCACATGGCTGCGGCGCTGTATAATAGAAGTTAAGTGTTCCACTTCCTCTTCAGTAGGTATTTCGCCAATCAACATAAGGTAAAGTAACGCTTCCGGTAATGGCTCGTTACCGCCTTTTGCCTTTGGAAGTTTCTCCCGGAGCTCGTCAATTGAGTGCCTTCTGAACCGAATCCCTTCCTGGGAATCGAGTAACGAGGTTTCCGTGATCAATGCGGTCATTCCTCTCATGCCCTGGTAAACCTGTGCAAGCGTGGTTTGTCCAATTACAGTGTCTCCATGTTCCTTCAATATAACTTTGATTTCTTCGCCCAACTTATCTGCCTGAGCTTTAAACCTTTGTTTCAACAATTCCATAACAGGTAAAAATTTGTTCTTTGTTTAAAAGATAAGCATTTGCGCTAAAGATAAATAAAGCAAAGTGGTTCAGCAAATTATATTGTATATTTAGCGGTGATATCATTACGGAAACGTTTGCACTGATATTTTCCCCCGATAATGATCGTCCAGGCATTCCCAGGCACCAGCAACCCCGGCAAATATCCAACCTGTAAAATCATTCCTAAAATATTGGATCCCCTGCTTTTAATCTTAAAATTCATCTATTTTTGGCAGCTGAATGAAAATACTTGACTGGTTCATATTAAAACGTCTGCTGGTAACATTCGTTTTTTGCATGTTGCTATTTACGGTGATTGCAGTAGCTGTTGACAGCAGCGAGAAAACAGATGACTTCGTGAAAACCGGTTTAAGTAACTGGGAAATTTTCAAGCAATACTATGTAGGTTTTATCCCTTTTATCTGGAGTCTGCTGTTCCCCCTGTTTGTATTTATTGCCGTCATATTTTTTACCAGTAAAATGGCTATGCGCAGTGAAGTGATTGCTATCTTGGCCAGTGGCACTACCTTTAACAGGTTTTTAAGGCCATATATAACAGGCGGCATTCTGCTGGCTCTTGTTTTGTTTGCAGGCAGGTTCTATTTTATTCCTAAAGCCAATGTGCTTTATACTACGTTTATGCAGGAAAAGCTGGACAAGAACAACCCGCTTAAAAACAGACAGATCAACAGTTGTACTAACTGCTTTTACAAACGCATCGACAGTTCCTCATATATGGGCGTAAAGAACTACAACCCCGTCTCAAAGTCCAGCGGCATGTTTTTTATGGAACGGGTGAAGAAAGGAAAAGTGATTTATAACCTCAGGGCCGAATCCATAAAATGGGATACCACCGGCAAAAAAAACCGGTGGGTAGCCTCCAAAGTGGTGGAACGTTTTGTAGACAGCCTTGGCGAACGTGTAAAGCTTTATGAGGAAAAAGTGGTCAGGCTTAATATTTTGCCTTCGGAGCTGATCCGCGACGAATATCAAAAAGATAAACTCACCACGCCCCAGTTAAGAGATTTTATAAAAAAGGAAGAACTGAGAGGCACCGAGGGACTGAACTCCCTGAAAGTAGAATTATATAAACGTACGGCTACCCCTTTTACTGTTTTATTATTAACCATTATCGGGGCTGTTATTGCCTGCCGCAAAACCCGCGGAGGAAGTGGGCTGCACCTGGCCCTTGGTATTTTAATAGCTGCTATATTTATTATAGCCGACCAGTTCTCTACCGTATTTTCTGTGAAGGGGAACTTCTCTCCTATCCTGGCCGCATGGCTGCCTAATCTTGTATTTTCACTGGTAGCATTGAGGTTATACTTTACAACACCGAAGTAGGCCGAAGGCGGCACGCTTAAAGCTGAAAGCATAAGGCTTAAAACTTTTGGCATCTTCTTGCGCAGGTCACCGACCTGTGTACTACTGTTACTGCAGCAGGAAACCGAAAGCATGAGGCTTTAAGCTTTTGGCATCCGGCTTTAGGCTTACAGCCTCGTCTTTAGTCTTACAATCATTTCAGTTTTCCAACTGGCATAATCGCCGGCAATAATATGTTTGCGAGCCTCTCCCACCAGCCACAGGTAAAAGCTAAGGTTATGTACGCTGGCAATGGTAAGCGCCAGCAGCTCCCCCGCTTTAAATAAATGCCTCAGGTAAGCTTTGGAATAGTAATGGCTTACTTCGCCTGGCAGACCTTCATCAACAGGTGAAAAATCATACTCCCATTTCTTATTATCAATATTAATAACTCCCTGCGTGGTGAACAGCATGGCGTTACGGCCATTACGCGTGGGCATTACACAATCAAACATGTCAATGCCCATGCCAATACACTCCAAAATATTCCAGGGCGTCCCCACTCCCATTAAATAGCGGGGTTTTTCTTTGGGCAGATGCTGACAGCACCAGTCGCATATCTCATACATCACCGGTTCCGGCTCGCCCACACTTAATCCGCCAATGGCATTGCCCGGCGCCTCTTTTGACGCTATATAATCGCAGGATTGTTTACGCAGGTCTTTATAAGTAGCGCCCTGTACAATGGGGAAAAGGTTCTGGGTATATCCGTATTTATCGGGCGTGGAAAGGAACTGCTCAAAACATCTGTCCAGCCAGCGATGGGTAAGTTCCAGGCTTTTATGGGCATAGCCATACTCGCTTCCCCCGGGCGGACATTCATCAAAAGCCATGATAATATCACCTCCGATGCTCCGCTGAATGTCCATTACTCTTTCCGGTGTAAATAAATGTTTACTGCCATCTATATGAGATTGAAAAGTAACGCCCTCCTCCTTTATCTTCCTGGTTCCGGCCAATGAAAACACCTGGTAACCGCCACTGTCTGTAAGGATAGGCTTATCCCAATGATTAAACCGGTGCAGCCCTCCCGCTTTTTCCAAAACATCCGTGCCTGGTCTCAGGTATAACTGATAGGAATTTCCCAGGATGATCTGCGCCTGCACATCGTTTACCAGTTGCTGCTGCGTGACTCCCTTTACACTGCCCACCGTTCCAACCGGCATAAAAATAGGGGTTTGTATAGAGCCATGATCGGTGGTAATAACACCGGCACGGGCATTAGAGCTTATATCCGTATGCTGTAAATCGAAACTTAATCTTGCCATCTGAGCGCAAAAGTAACGAGTTAGGTAATATATTTGCCTCCATGCCTTTTTCTGTGGTAACTATACTGTTATATGCTTTCGCTTTTGTCAGCAGCGCCCTGGTGTTTTACTATCTTT
>DAOLFI010000443.1:0-3928 GCA_035326385.1 Niabella sp. | reverse complement strand
GCACATCAAACATTTCCAGAAAAGACATTTCGGAAGAAATGTTCTTTACCTGGTACGTTTCAAAACTACCCCTGCTCTTTGCATCTTTTTGTTTCCACACTTTTAAAGTGAGGTTCATTTCGTAATGTTCCATATTATTCTAATGTGTAAATATGATAATGTGGGAATGTGAAAAATTATCACACACCTAACAATAACGTTTTTATTTTTATAAGGAAGAATGTTGATACAGTAATTGCTCCTAACATTAACCATCCGCTAAACGTTCCTTTGTTTGAGATGATTATTTTTGATATAATCCTTATCAGCTCCTCCACCTTTTCTTTTAAAGAACTATTTACAGGATAGCTTTCGCTTCGTTCACAAATCAACAGCCAATACAATGTTTCGTTGGCTTCTTTGATTGCAATTTTCATTTTATGAACAAAGTCTGCCCTGCTTTCTGCGTGTTGCGATTCAAATACATTTGCCCCAACTGATGTACCACAGCACAGCAATTGCTTTGAAATAACATATTTCTTTCTCTCTTCCAGTAACTCACAAAATCTGACAATTTCAACTCCAAAATCTTATGACTTTTCAACGATGATGTTTTTCGGCTCCATATCCCCATTCTCACATTTATCACATCTTCAAATTACCACATTTTCAAATTTTCAAATTACTTATTTATAATTCCTCTGGGTTGGCTTGATCACCTCGTAGTCAAGCGCTTCTTTTTCAAGCTCCCAGTTGCTTTCTCCTTTATACTGCCAGGCAGATACATACATAAACTCATTATCCTCCCTTAAAGCCTCTCCTTCTGCCGTCTGGCTTTCTTCCCGGAAATGACCGCCACAGCTTTCCCTCCGCAGTAAAGCATCCTTGCACATCAGCTCGCCCAGTTCAAGAAAATCTGCCACACGGTTGGCCTTATCCAGCTCTGGATTCATTTCGTAAATACCTCCCGGGATACGTACGTTTTTCCAAAACTCTTTTTTCAGCTCCTGTATTTCAATAATAGCCTCCTGTAATCCCTTTTCATTACGTGCCATTCCGCATTTCTCCCACATAATTTTACCGAGGCGTTTGTGGAAACTTTCTACCGACTGAGTTCCTTTAATATTCATCAGCTGGTTGATGCGCTCATTTACTTCAGCTTCTGCAGCAACAAAGGCCGGATCGGTGGTAGGAATGGGCTTAACAGCTATTTCATCTGCCAGGTAATTACCAATGGTATAAGGAATTACGAAATAACCATCGGCCAGGCCCTGCATTAAGGCAGACGCTCCTAAACGGTTAGCACCGTGATCGCTAAAGTTAGCTTCACCAAGGCAATACAAACCTTTTACACTTGTCATTAATTCATAATCTACCCAAAGGCCACCCATTGTATAGTGCACCGCCGGATAAATTCGCATAGGCACCTCATAAGGATTCTCGCCGGTAATTTTTTCATACATATCGAAAAGGTTACCGTATTCTTCTTTTACTACTTCTTTACCCAGGCGTACCAAAGTTTCTTCATCGGGGTTTTGGATACCTTGTTTATTAGCTTCTGTTCTTCCGTATTTATTGATCAGGTTATATTTAAAATCAAGGTACACCGCCTGTTTGGTGGTCCCAACACCATAACCGGCATCGCATCTTTCTTTAGCGGCCCGGCTTGCTACATCGCGGGGCACCAGGTTACCAAAAGCAGGGTACCTTCTTTCAAGGAAGTAATCCCTTTCTTCCTCAGGAATATCGTTAGCCTTACGGGTTTCATTAATATTTTTAGGTACCCAGATACGGCCATCGTTCCTCAAAGATTCGGACATCAATGTGAGCTTACTCTGGTGATCTCCCGATACAGGAATACAGGTAGGGTGAATTTGCGTAAAGCAGGGATTAGCGAAATAAGCGCCCTTTCTATGTGCTTTCCAGGCAGCGGTTACGTTGCTGCCCATGGCATTGGTAGAAAGATAAAATACGTTCCCATAGCCACCGGTGCAAAGCAGCACGGCATGACCAAAGTATCTTTCCAGCTTACCTGTAACCAAATTACGTGCAATGATGCCACGGGCTTTGCCATCAATAAGTACTACATCCAGCATTTCATGACGGTTGTACATCTGTACATTACCTAACGCCACCTGCCTTTCCAAAGCCTGGTAAGCGCCTATCAGCAATTGCTGGCCGGTTTGACCCGCAGCATAGAAAGTCCGTTTTACCTGTGTACCACCAAAAGAACGGTTGTTCAGCAATCCGCCATATTCACGTGCGAATGGAACTCCCTGTGCCACACACTGGTCAATGATATTGGCGCTCACTTCTGCCAGGCGATGCACGTTGGCTTCGCGCGCACGATAGTCGCCACCTTTAATAGTATCATAAAACAGGCGGAATACTGAATCACCATCGTTTTGATAGTTCTTGGCAGCATTAATACCACCCTGCGCAGCAATTGAGTGTGCCCTGCGCGGAGAATCCTGAAAGCAAAAAGCCTTAACCCTGTAACCCAGTTCTCCCAAAGAAGCTGCTGCCGAAGCGCCGGCAAGGCCGGTGCCCACAACAATCACTTCCAGCTTTCTTTTATTGGCCGGGTTTACCAATTTACAATGGCCTTTATAATCATTCCATTTTTCTTCCAGCTTACCCGCAGGTATTTTTGAATCAAGCATCATTCGATTTGAAATTTGAGATTTCTGATTTGAGATACACTTCTCAAAAATTTATATTTTCTTCTTTTTTTGTTTAAACTATCAACTGACCTCGGCTAACCGCCCACTCTATCTAAGAAATCCAGCCTGCTATAAAACTAATGGGCATCATAATAAATGCGCCACAAACTATTATTGCAAAAGCCCAGCCTATGCCGGTAAGCATAGCAATATATTTATGATTGGTAACGCCAAAAGTTCGAAAAGCACTCTGGATGCCATGCACCAGGTGCCAGAATAAAGCTATTACCCCTAATATATATATTGTTACAATAATATATCTGTGCTCATACTCTGCAAACTTATATTTCATTTCAGCATACAGATTGTGATAGGGTTTGCCATCAATCATTACTTCGGTTAAACCACCAAAACGGGAAGGAATGAAAAAATCTATAAGGTGCACTACCAGGAATATTAAGATAATAGAACCCAGGATACCCATGGCCCTACTATACCATTTGCTTCCCCTGTTGCCCATTTTTACGGCGTAACCCATACCCCGTTTGCTACGGTTTTGCACTTCAAGCACCAGCCCCTGGATAATATGTATCAGGAAAAATACAAATAAGCCTATCTCCAATATCCTTGGCACTGCATTAGCTCCCATAAAGTGTGCAGCTTTATTAAACATAACCCCCTCATCGTTAGCCCAGATACAGGCATTTAACCCTGCATGTATCAATAAAAACGCTACTAAAAAAAGGCCTGAAAGCGCCATCGTTAGTTTCTTTCCAACACTCGAAGTAAAAAATTGGGACCAGTTCATATAAGCTAATATCTAATTAGTGAATAGCACAAATGTAACGCAGAATTATCAATAATATGACAAAAAAATGACGAAAACGATTGCGCTCATAATTTATTAATTCCAGTTATTGTTTGGGAACGCTTCAAAGGTAAGCGCTGTAATGGCAGGCAGGACATGATAATTATCATTTACGCCCTGTTCAAACATGATAGTTATCAATAACCTTTTACAATAACCTTCTTGACAAGGTTTCGTTGATTTTTTTAAAAAGGTGGTAAGGTTTATAAATCCTCCAGTTGTCCAGCACCATCAATTCAATAAACTGGTTGAGTCGGGCACGTTTAAAATCATATTGGGTTTGCTCGGGCATATTAAGGCATACGATCCAGCCTTCTTCGTCAGAAAGCTCTTCGTGCAGCTCTTCGTAATAATCCTTGTCGCCGCTGTGAAAGTTCAGCACATTTTCTCCAATCAGTATAAACTTTGTTATCCGCTC